>CAMSEJ010000016.1 GCA_947057405.1 uncultured Roseburia sp. | reverse complement strand
TTTTAATGCATTTTAACACGTCCGCATCCGCTACGTTGCGCCAGTACTGGTAAAAATCAAATGGGGATGTCTTGTCTGCATCCAGCCAGACTGCGCCGGATTGCGTTTTGCCCATTTTCTTGCCTTCGGAATTAAGCAGCAGGTTGATGGTCATGGCATAAGCGTCCTTGCCCAGCTTTCTGCGGATCAGTTCTGTGCCGCCGAGCATGTTGCTCCACTGGTCGTCTCCGCCGAACTGCATATTGCAGCCGTATTTTTGGTATAAGACATAAAAGTCGTAGCTCTGCATAATCATATAGTTGAATTCCAGGAAGCTTAAGCCCTTTTCCATACGCTGCTTGTAGCATTCCGCCGTCAGCATCCGGTTTACGGAAAAATGCGCGCCGACCTCCCGCAGTACGTCAATGTAGTTTAAGCTAAGCAGCCAGTCTGCATTGTTGACCATAAGTGCCCTGTCGTCGGAAAAGTCGATAAAACGGCTCATCTGCCGCTTAAAGCAGTCGCAGTTGTGCTGGATCATTTCCGGCGTCATCATCTGGCGCATGTCGGTCCGTCCGGACGGATCCCCAATCATGCCGGTTCCGCCGCCGATTAAAGCGATTGGCTTATTGCCGGCCATCTGCAGGCGCTTCATCAGGCAAAGCGCCATAAAATGTCCTACGTGCAGGCTGTCTGCCGTGGGATCGAAGCCAATATAAAATACGGCTTTTCCGTTGTTAATCAATTCTTTGATTTCTGCTTCGTCCGTTACCTGGGCAATTAGTCCCCTGGCAACCAATTCATCGTATAACGTCATAGCTGTGTCTCCTTTTTCTCCATGCATTTTCATGGAAAGCATTGGTTTGTGCTCTTTATAGTAACATGAATGATCGGAAAAAACAACCTTCGTTTGAGTCGGGGGCCTTATCGGTGCCGGTATGTGGATTTATCTTACCATGAATTTTTGAAAAAAACAATTGCGGATTGGGTTAATCAGAAGGGAAACATTTTTTCCGCAGGGAGAATCCGTGAACACAGAGCCAGCCCAAAGCCATTCCCAGGTTGTTGGAAATTACGTCGTCTATATCGCACCAGCCGCAGTGAAGCGTATATTGGGTCAGTTCAATCCCGGCGCTGATAAAAAATCCCAGTAGCGCATGTTTCCAAAAACTGCGGAACTTCGGATATAAAAGATACAGGAAAACGGGCATCGGAAAGAATAATAGGATATTTGTATAAAAATATGCCCGTTCCCATTCGGATTGATGGAAAGCCGCGAACGGGTATAGATTTATTTCCGAAATATGCGTATCGGTTCTGGAGATAACAGTCAGTACAAATAAGAAATAAAGGTATACAGCAAAAGAAAATAATACTGTTTTACTTTTTTTTCCGCAGGTAATGCGTGTCTTTTCTGCCAGAGAACTGATACAGCAGAACAAGATTCCGCAAATTACACCGCCTTTATAATATGTAGAAATGATGTTTTGGAATGTCTCAAAAAAGAAATTTATCATAAGCGTATTTCCATTTATCTTGTATTCGGGCAGAGTCTGTTTAAAAAGGCTGCTATTTTATGACAGAACCCGGATAAACATGATTTCTGAGCTTCTGTGTAGTGTTTTTGGCAGTACGCAATGCCTTTCTTTTCGTAATCGGACCAGAATCGGTCTCTGTCTGCAGGTCTGTTTGCAGGAAATATCAGCCGTGGCTGTAAACAGGCTTTTTCATTGCTTTCTTCAATGATAAGCTGTTGTTCAATTTCTTTAAATACCGCCTGGCCTTCTTCGCTTTGGAGCAGAAGCAGCGACACTCCCATAGGATCGAAAAAATGAGGCATGCTTTGCTGGATTCCCCAGAAATCCCCGATTGTCAGATCGGAATTTCTTTTCATTTTCGTATAAGGGCATTGATAACACGATTCGCGGATGCTCCATTCCCGATAAAACCAGTCCGCATAGGGTTTTACAGATATTTCCTTCTCTCCGAACCGAATGTAAGAAAAAGGATCCATCCATCCGTTTCGTTTATCTTTAAAAGAGAGCTCGCCTGCCGTATGGTTTTCTTTCCGTTCAAGGTGAGCAACGTATTCTTTCCACAGACGTGGACTCGGCGCACCATGGCAGATCAAATCAACCGCCAGTACCCGGCTGCGAATTTGTTTGAGGGCAGCGTATTTTAAAAACCCGGCAACCTGACATCCGGTACCGAAAAATACTATTTTTTTACCGTCATGCCCTGCCAGCCAGCTGAAGCATTCGGAGAAAATGTCACCCATATAAGCCTGGATATATTTTGAGCCCTTTGCTTTATTACGCATTTTTTCGGAATCGTACAGCTGAAATTCAACCCGACGGCTTTTACAGTTATAGATACAGCTGGCAACGGCATTTCCCTGCGTTAAATAATAGTCGGATATTGCCGTAAATAAACCGCCGGAAGAGCTGGTCCGGACTACTTCCTGATTTTTGTGTCTGGCGGCAAAAATGCGTGCGGGAAAGGGATTGCGGTCCGCAGTGTAATGCAGGAGATCCTGTTTGTATGCGCATACTTGCGTACATTTACCGCACGAAATGCATAATGTTTTATTGATTCTGGGATATAAAAACCCTTCACGGTTTTCTTCTAAGGAAATTGCATTCCGGGGACAAATACCATAGCAGGCAGAGCATCCGCAGCAGTCTTTTTCCTGTTCCCATAAATGATAGTCGAAGGTCATGTTATCACTCCTTTTTTCCGTTCCGGTGTTTTCTGGAAGGAAGCATTTCTTTTCCGGTTTGAATGATATAATGATAGCTTTCGTTTCCGGTAAAATGAGACAGCATAATATAAACGGCGGCGCCGATCAGAATCTGTATAAGTATCGTGCTGTTTGGCAGCTGCCAGAAATATTTTGCGAACCATACGGCTGCGCCCATCCAGACAGACAATGCCGTGTTCCATAAAAAATCACTGCAAATTTCCAATGGGCTATAATTGATAATCCGTTTTGCCACGACCATATAGAAAACCGATCCGACAATCGTGGTAATAATTTCCGACAACGCGACAAAGATAACCCCATATTTCACGGAAACAACCAATATGATTAAGGCAAATATCCGGATGGGAACATCTGCTTTCAGTATGGCGTCACTGCGGCCAACGGCTTTGATTGCCTGTAAAATAGCAGTTTGCGGTGCACGGAATAATAATACGATACACATGATTCTCAAATAAGGTGCGGCCGGCAGCCATTTGTCCGTCAATAATATAGAAATAAAGGGTTCGGCAATTACAATAAAACCGATTAATACGGGATTGAGTACATATGAGCTGATCCGGGTAGTCCTGCGAGCCATAGATTTAATGCGTTCTATGGCTGCCTGTTCTCTGGACATGGCGGGAAACAGCACGCTGTTTAATGCGGTATCAATATTACTGCAAATCAAATCCGGATACCGGATCCCCTTTGTATAATAAGCCAAATCCTCAGCAGTATAAAACTTTCCAATCAGAAGGCTGCGCAGGCTTGAATATAAATTTAAGATCAGGCTCTGCAGCAGTAGCTTCCAGCCGTAACGAAATAAACCTTTTAAACGGCGAACAGAAAAAACGCGAATCGGTTTCCAGTCAATCGACAACTGTAAAATAAGCGTATCAATGACATTGTTTGTCAGAGACTGTGCGACAAGCGCCCATACGCCGAATCCGCAATATGCCATGGTAATTCCAACTGCGGCAGATATTAACGTGCCGAATAGGGTCGCATAAAAGAATTTCCGGAAAATCATTTTTCTGGACACGTATGCCTGCTGTACAGAGTTGATTCCCATAATGGGTATGCTTACTGCCAAAACCCGCAGCACGGGCTTTAGCTCCGGCATATTGTAAAATAATGAAACCGGAATGGAAAAAAACCATAAAAATAGATAAACCGCTGCCGAAAATAACAATGTAAAGTAAAATACTGTGGAAAAATCTATATTGTCCGCATCTTGTTTTTGGATCAGCGCTGTTCCAAAACCGCTTACAACAAAAACATTTGCAATTGTAATAAAAACCGTTACCATGGAAATCATGCCGTATTCACCCGGGGATAACAGCCTTGCAAGCACAATGGCAACGATGGTGGAAACAAATTGTGCAAGGATGCGCTCTGAAAATTTCCAGAAAACGCCTCCTAAAACTTCCTTCTTGTTCTGATTCATATCGTCTTACTCAATCGCCTTTTCTAAGAATTTAAAAGATCGTTCTTTTTGCTCTGTAATCCATTCATCGACTTTTGCATAATCCCAATGATAGGACAACATCTTTTCTACGTTATTTTCGTCTTCAAACAGCTCGTATAAGCGGAGCTGTTTTAAAAAGGTACCTATTTTAGAAAGAATAAAATCGGTTTTACAAAACGCAATTTTTTTTCGGAACACGAGGCCAAATGTCAGGCCATGAAATGTGCTCGTAGCAACGATTGATGCATTTTTAAAATAACCAATCCAAAGGAATGGATCCAAATCACATTGTTTGATCAGTAAATCACACCATTCGTAACGATCCGCATTGCAATCAAGCGCTATGATTTTAAGACGCTCTTTTTTTGCATACCGGATGAGGTTTTGGATATATTCATCCGTAAAATCCTGTCCATATACTAAAATATAATCCTTATGTTCCGGAACCCGAATATTACAGTCCTGTTCAAATTCCCAAAGCCAGACGGGATCGAGGACAACCTCCGCTTTTTTTCCCGTCAGCGCTTCTACTATGTCGGCCGAATTTTCATCACGCACCGAAACGGCCTTCATTTTTTGGAGACTGGTTTTTACATAATCCGGGACGGGGGAATTTTTTTTTACGGTGCCGAAGCTTGCGGCATAGGAATACAGTTCCCCGGTATTCAAACAGCCGCCAAACAGCATGGGATCGTTGTGAAAAACACTTACCGAGAAATCCCATATAATATCGCTGCCCAGAAATACTTTTTGAAACCCAGCTTTTGCTGCCGATGCTTTTGACAGCGGGGGCGTATGGGGGATTTTGGCATATGCAAGGGAAAAAACACGTTTCTTTGCGTTCCGTTCCGCCCGTTCCGCGATACTGCGCCGCCGTTCTTTCCAGTACATGCGGTTCCATATTTTATAACATGCGTATCGTTTGTAGTAAAAGTGATAATGGTATTTGTCCAGATGGTTTATCTGCCGGACATCCCTGCCGGGCATCCTGCATTCCAGTACTTTTTGCAGTGCATATGCCTGGGCAAATGTTCCGTAATTCGGAACACCCCAAAAGGTAAGTATTCCCGCATCATAAAAATTACTCATTGTGAAGCCCTTCCTTCATAGCCAATTTCAATTTTATTAAATATTTATAAGCCGAATAATCCGTAACGGTGCACTGCATTTCGTGATGGTAGAAATACGCTTCGTCATGCGGGTTGTCCTGAAAGAAAACATCCCCCTTTGCGCGCTTCATGGCATATTCCTGGTATGATTTTGTAAAGTAATGATTGATCTGGATTGGAAAGTCCGGGCAGGAAGCCCTGTTGGTATCTGCAATACATACCTTGCCAAAAATATTTACCGGCGGAATGTCCAGTCCGTATTTTCTTGCCCAGAATCTATGGTGCAGCAAGGCGTTTTTTTCTGAATCCGCATCAAATGCAAAACCGGTATTATAAAAGCTCTTACCGATATCACAGTATTTTGGCCAGCATACGGTAAAATCTTCTGTTACAAGCCCGTCTAAACTGCGTTCTACATGCCCGGATGTTCCAAACAGCCGCCAGTAAATGATTACGGCTCCGTACTTCCGTTCAAACGGCTTGAGAAACGAGTAGATAGTATCCGTAGATTTTGGCACAATAAATTCGTCAATGTCGATAAACCCAATCCACATCGTTTCGTCTTTAAAGCGTCGAATGCAATCTTTGTAAGCTTCCATTTGCGCCTGCTGATAAGGCCATTCTGTCAAAGTAACAAAACCTTCTTCCAGATAAGGCTTAAGAACCTCCAAAAAACGGTCGTCTGAATGGTTGTTATACAGATACAAATGGTCAACGCCGACAATTTTATGGTAAGTGATCCACTCTTTTAAATAAGGGGCTTCATTTTTAAAAATTGCGCAAACGGAAACCCGATACTTCTTTTGGACAATTTCTTTTTTTCCAAGCAAAAATACATTCCATGCAATTGATTTTATGTAAGACAGCAATTTTTTTAAAACGGCTTTTGCCCCTGCCGGAGCAGGGCGGTCAAATATAAAGTATTTGTTGTTTTTTTTATTCACATCCAAACCCTATCCTTTGTTTGATACGATTTCCTATTATCCGCAGTATACATTTTGACGCATCCCTGTGAGAATAAAAGATCTCAATGGAATGATCGTAACTGGATAAATCATAAGAGCATGCCTGTTTTTTGATGACGTATGTAATATATAAATCCATAATAAAAGAAAGGTTTTCTTTTTTTACCGCAAGGAAGGTTTCCGATGTGATATCGCAGGATCTTCTGAGTTCACACAGGATAGCAGGATATTCCACAGCGAAGGCATAAAACAGATCATAGTTTCCCTTTGGGGTTGTGCCGGTCGGAAGCTCGTGCAGCAGTGTCCGGTTATCAATGAAGTAAGCTTCCTTTTTCCTTTCGTGAAATAATATTGTAGTATGGGGAAACAGTTCATTGTATACAATATTTGGGTCTATCTTGTCAAAATCATCTTTCCAGAAGCCCATTCCGGTTGACCAGGAGCTCCAGTAAGAAAGGTTCCGGACAAACTCATCGAAATTTTTGCAGGCAATGAAAGGAGGGCTGTTTTTTAACACCCCGTTTGCAAAATAGACGGCCGGTTTCGTATGGATATGTTCTTTTACAAATTCGATATATGCTTCGAGCGCCCCCGGCAACAAGACCGTTCTGTGGTTCAGAAATTTGATAAACGGGGCGTTTGCTTTCTGATAGGCATCTATTTCGTTCAGAAAAGAACAGGAAGCAGTCTTTTCATATATAATATTGGAATGCTTCTTACCGTAAGCAGTCATTTGTTTATAAAATTTTTCATTCGATCCATTGTCCGTAACGATGACTTCAAATACGTCTTCGCTGATGTCTGAATGGTAAATACTGTCCAGAACGGGAAAAACCCATTCGATGACGCCGTTTGTCGGAATACAGAAAGAAATCATCAGCCGATCGTTTTTGTGTTTCATTTTTATTTCACTCCTGACATGATATCCAGATAGTCATTGTAATTCCGGATGTATTCCCCGCCATCATAATGGGTGCTTGCTAAAACAAGCAGGACGGAATCCGGAGAGAAGCTGTACATATCTTTCCAAATCATTCTGGGAATGTAGACTCCCATCATGGGTTTGTTAAGCTCTACAACAAATTCTTCTGTTCCGTCTGTCACCCTGACCTTGCTCTGCCCGGCAACATTAATCAGAACAAATTCCGATTCTTTGTTTGCATGCTGTCCGCGGATAACCGTAGAATCGGACTCATATATGTAAAATACCCGTTGAATTTCAAAGGGAATTTCCTGGCCGCCTTCTATTACAACCAGCTTTCCCCGTTCGTCGCCCAGATCCGCAAATTGAAGGATCGGGCATTTTTCCCTCAGTAACATATATATCCCTTCTTCCCTGCTGTCAAATTCTTTTGTTAAAAGTTGTTCAAAGCTTCGATTACAAAATCCTGCTCCTTCGAGGTCATTCCGTTATAAATCGGAATGGAAAGAATCGTTTTTGCAAAATGCTCCGTAATCGGAAGAGAGCCTTCCTGATATCCAAGATATTGATAAGCCTCTGACAAATGCGGCGGAATGGGATAGTGGATTAACGTACCGATTCCTTTTTCTGCCAGATACTGCGACAGCCGGTCGCGTTCTTCGCATCGTATGACGTATTGGTGCCAGACTCCTTTTGCTCCGTCGGAAAGCTGCGGCAATCTTATTTTGGGATTTTGGATTCGATTTGAATATTCCCGGGCCAATTTGACTTTTTCATTTGTCAGTTCGTTTAAATGGGTCAAACGTATGCGCAGTAATCCCGCCTGAAGTTCATCCAACCGCGAATTTGCGCCGACAACCCTGTTGTAATACCGTTTGTGGCTGCCGTAATTGCGAAACATTTTAAAATCGTCGGCGAGCTGCTTATCTTTTACAATTACCGCTCCCCCGTCTCCAAACCCGCCCATGTTTTTGGAGGGATAAAAGGAAAAACATCCCACATCTCCGAACGTTCCGGTCATCTGTCCCTGAAAGCAGGCGCCGTGGGACTGTGCACAATCCTCAACGAGCTTTAGGCGATATTTTTCACACAGGTCTTTCAATTTGTCCATACGTGCTGCCATTCCGTACAAGTGGACAGCAAGGATTGCTTTTGTTTTGTCTGTAATTTTTTCCTCTATTTTTTCTACATCTATGCCGTACTGCATATCCGGTTCGACAAACACAGGGGTTGCTCCGTTTATGCTGATTCCCATTACACTGGCAATATAGGTATTCCCCTGGACAATTACTTCATCACCGGGGCCGATCTGCAAAAGCCGGAAGGCAATCCAAAGCGCATCAAGCCCGCTTGCCAGGCCGACGCAGTACGCTCCGCCGGTATAGTCTGCAAATTCTTCTTCAAAAGCTAAAACTTCTTCGCCTAATACATACCGGCCGGAGCGAAGAACGTCTAGCGCCTTCTGTTCAAATTCGTTTTGATACTGATAAAATCCCCTGTCCATTCTGTTTGGCATTATTTCCATATCATTCCTCATTCTCTTCCCATGATTTAATTACCTTAGCGGGGGAACCTGCCGCGACACAATTTGCCGGAATATTCCCTGTTACGACAGAATTTGCCCCAATGATGCTGTTATCTCCGATTGTCACGCCCGACAGGATTGTGGTGCATCTGCCGATCCATACATTGGCGCCGATTACAACCGGGCCTTTGGAATCCAGTTTGCGCCGAATGGGCGGAATCTGCAGCGAAGTCCGGTCTGTTTTTCCGTGTGAATTATCGGAAATGTATACATTGCGCCCCAGCAGCGTGTAATTTCCGATTTCTACAGAGTCAACACAGGAAATGTGATCATAATCTGTAAAAACCACATGATCCCCTATGCGTAAGCGGGGGTTGTAATGCTCTCCTTCATATTCATCCCAGGCTTCTAAAATCAAGCCGTATCCAGCCCGGAAATTTTCGCCGATTTCAATATATTCCCCACCGTGGATACTGAAAAAATTACCGACCCGGCTGTTTGCTCCGATGCTTTTTAATGTGGCAGAATAAGCATTCCACATTAAAAATGTATGTACGGCACGGAAACGGTTGATACATGTTACGTTATAGACGGGCTTCAGTAAAAACAAAAGCAGCTGTTTTAGCATCCTTCGTATCATAATTGCTCCTTATTTTCGTGCGTATCGGTCCATTCTTTGAGCCATTCCAGGTACTTGTAGCCGTTCTGCTCGGTGGGCTCTAAAACCATTCCCTCTGCCCACTCGTTCCAGGCATTGATAAAGACATATTCATCGTCTTGAATAAAATTCATATATTCAAAAAATTTTTCCTTTTTTGGAGGTGTGATGACATATCCTCTCAGGAAATGTCTGGGTGTGTTATCCCATTCAAAAAATATTCCGTGAGCAAAATTCTCTCCTTCTAATTCGGAATGAAGCATATGGTCATATAATTTATTTCCGTTATAGGGAAGGATTCCAATGCGCTTTTCATATCCGGAAAGGAATTTTTTGAACTTACGAACGGCCTTTACCGGAATGTTTTTTAACGATGTATTATAGGTCAGTGTTGATACGCTTGGTTCATGTATGTAGATTAATTCTGTCTGGGAACACAGTTCGCTTTGAAACCGCTGCATTGTTTTTCTTCTGTGGTCTTTATGAAGGTAAGTTTCAATCAGGTAAATACCGTCAAAACCGTTTTCCATACATTTTTGGTTAAAAAAGTTGAAAATGGCTGCTTTCTCTTTAAAATCCGGACAAAAAACCATAAAAACAGGCTTGTTTCCTTTTTTTTCATATCGTTCATCCTGAAAAAAAGGAAGCAGATAGTTAAAATGTCTTTCCCAATCAGCTTCTTGTCCATAGGTCTGAACGATTAACGGCTCCTTGGAATTGTTCCAGGAACGGTACCACGTATGGTTTGCCCAGCAGAAAAAAAATGGCTGGTGAATATCCTTCCATTTCAGAAGGTTTTCGGCCGGCTGTTCCAACAGTTTTTTTCCGCAAAAATAATAATGATAGTAAACAAAACCGTCTATTTTAAATTGCTTCATTAAATCTGTCTGCCACTCTACCGTGCGACGGTCTAAAAGATTGTAAAAATAATGGTTTAACGGTATTAGAGGCTGTATGTGCTGTTTATACAGAGGAACTGCAGCTTTCACCTTTGTCCATTCTGTAAAGCCTGTTCCCCACCATTTGTTGTTCTCCGGTATTTCATGAAACTGCGGTAAAAACATAGCAAATTTTTTCATCTTTGAGATCCTTCCGTTTTTAAGAGTGGCTTAAGCAGAAATAAATGCGGACAGATTGCAAATAAGGTGCGGAATATTTTTCTGGAAAGAGAGGTTTCCTTTGAAATATAAAACCACTTTAAATTTTTGCGATATTTTTTTAATGTTTCCTTATAATAGTTTTTTTTGAAGGACGGATTATAAAAATGATTTTTTATCATATGGTAACAGTAAATAGCGTATTTGCATTTTGCCGAACAATAGATTTCCGGATGGTCTTTAAATAAGTTTGTTACACGTTCCCATGCTTCTAATTGTGTATATTTTTTTGGGGTGAACATACCATGGGAAGCGGATGACGGATAAATTATGTAATGGTATAAAGCTTTATCCGTGCGAACTATTAGCCGGCTTCTTTTGGCTGCTTCTGCGAAAAATAATGTATCTTCACTTACATATAGATCCGATGCAAATCTTATATTTTTGATAAGTTCTTTTTTGTATAAAGCTCCCCAGACGACTTCACGCGCAGTTCCTGATATATAGCTGTATCCCTTTTTAATTGAAAAAGACAAGGGCTTGTTTCCGGAACTCTTTTGTTCTTCAAAAATTTGATCTCCGTCTTCTGTTTCTTTGATGTATGAACATAGGCTAATGTCTGCTTTATATTTACACAAAGCGGTATATAAAGTGTGTAGATATTCCTTGTCCAGATAATCATCTGCATCTACAAACGCAATCCACTCTCCTGAGGAGGCTTCGAGTGCCTTATTTCTGGCAGAACTTACTCCAGTATTTACTTGTTCCATTACTTTAATTCGTGTGTCTATTGCGGAGTAACTTTTTATAACTTGTAGGCTGTTGTCAATAGAACCATCATCTACAACAATAATTTCGAGGGAGGGTTGCGTTTGCGCAAGAATGCTCTCCAAACATCTTCCTACTGTATTTTCACAATTATAAACCGGTACAATAATTGAAATTAACGGCGTCATCCAGAATTCACCCAACCTTTAAAGAGTTTAAGCATATATTTTTTTAAAAGGTAATAAATGCCTGTTTTTTTTAACGCGTTTTCGGCAATCTCGAGGAATCCATATTTTTTTTCAGTATTTAAAATCCGAAAACGTTTTATTCTCAATCCATGATGGGTAAGCCATACATCTAATAAACGCTCCGATATATAGCCGAATATCCGTGCTTGCTGTACAGAATATCCGTTTAAATCCACCCTGTTTTCCACTTCAAATAAAATGTCAAAAAGCCATTTGGAATAGTCATCAAAAATCTTTCTGGATGTTATCATCATATTGGCGATTTCTGTAGAGGCATCGTCAAATACACGGTTAAATGCGGCCAAGTATTCAGGGTATAATTCTTTTACAACATCCCTTGTGATAAAAATATCCTGCTCAAAGCCGCTGTCGCAGTATGCCTTTAAATTCCCCCGAATGCTGGCTCCCCGAAAGGGCAAGATTACATCGTATTTTTTTAAAAATCGTTCAATTTGTTTTTGGGTTAAGATATATTTTTTTTGGTTCGATAAAATGCTGCAGGATAAATATCTTCTATAATGGCATAATCCTTTGATATCAGACTGATTATCATTTTTCCATATCCAGTATTGTGCTGTAAGTTCACAATAATTTTGATTTTTGTCAGAGATATTTTCTAAAGTATTATCCTTAAGCCAAGAGCAATTTTTATTGGTTGTGAGTTCTTTTCCTACAGCAATCGGTGTATACCCTTTTATTTTTTTCCAGTCAAAAAATTTATGTGTTACAACATATACCTGAATCATGGGTTCTCTCCTATTTGAGCAGATAAGTTTCATAAGGATAGATTTCGTTATTTCCCTGAATAATAATTTGATAATAAAATACAATGAGGCAATATAAAATTACAAGAGTCATAACGATCAATTTGTTCGTCCTCTTTTTCAGGACTTCTTCCAGCTTGGGATAAGCTAAAATTTTAAAATAACCCAGATACAGGCTTATCCTGTAGATAGAATCCGACAAGACTCTTAATTCTGCCAAGATAATCTCAAGAATCAGAATATCTACTAAAAAACTGTTGGTCACACGATCCTGGCTCTGGTACTTTTTGTGAAAAAGAAAAATTAACAGTAAAATGGGAAGCCGTAGTATGATAATGTTAAAATCAAACCCGCCTTCAGCCGTGTTGACATATCTGGAATACTTTTCGGAAAAGATTCCGAATTCGATCATTTTACTCAGTACTTCATTGTAAAAAAATGTAATGACGCAGCTGCCCATTACAATGAGCAAATGGATCCACATATTATTTTTCTTTTGGAGCAGCAGATATATAAAAAGCAAAAGCAATCCTACAATTGCAGTAGAGTGAAATCCTGTGGCAATTACGACAAGTATAAGATATCTGACATATTGCCTGCGTTCAAAATACTGGGTTGCAAAAAAGATGATTGCCATTGCAATGGACTGGCGCATCAAATTGAATGTCTCACCAATAAATAAACACTGAAAGATAAACATTCCGAGCAGAACGCTTTGCGGGTGTTCTAACTGCATTAAGCGGCTGAGCACAAGGCCAACAATGATGAACTCTATTAAAAAATACAAAATGTGTACATTTGAAGTAACCAGTGATACGAAATATGTCATGAGCAGGTACAGGGGCTCTATACCGTACCAGTTATAGTTGTTAAACATATATTCGGAAAAATCAGATGTCCGTGCAGATTCAAAAAGGCTGTTTCCATACACGAGTACATCTGTTCCGACAGTTTCACTCCGCAATCCTGCCAGGACAATCATCCAGCCAATCAGTATATAAGCAAATAACTTTTTCCCCTTTTTTGCTTCATAGGCACAAAAACCCGTAACAAAAAATGTAATATAATAAATCATCTTTTTTCTTTTTGTACCTTCCTTAATTTTCCTAAAACAGCCAGAGCAAAATAGCAGCGGTATCGGATTAAGTGTAAAATAATCCTTCTTTGTGTGTTTAAACCGGTCCGCGGAGCATGTTGGATTGCTGCTTTTACAAATGGCCTGTTTAAATACAGAGCAAATTTTTTCTTTTTTGCTTTATAAGGCTCGTCATTATCCGGGTTAAAATAACCGCTGATAGCCGCCGTAATAATGACATACAGCAGCCTGTTGTAGAAATAGGGTTTTAACCGGGTTCGATCTGCTTTCTTTTGAATAAAAGATCCGATTTTTTCAAAACATGCAAGTGTAGAATCAATATTTGCCTGGTTGTAGGAAGTGGAAATCGAGCGATCGTTATAGACATAGTGATAAAATGCCTGATTTGTGTAGACAGTGCGTTTCGCTATATCAAACAAACGGATTCCGTATTCGATGTCTTCTGCACCCTGTCGCAGCCGTTCATCATGGAGCAGGTGATTTTTTGTAATAAAATCCCGTTTTAGCAGCTTTGCATAGGATGTGGAAATATTTGCATCGAAAACTAAGACCTGCCTCTGCAGCCAGTGACACTGGCTGCCGGAATAAACTTTATGCGCCTGTAACGGGCATTTTTGAACTATCTGAGAATTTTTATAATTTTCAGCTATTCCACACATAACAATCTGCACTTGCTGTTGTTCGCCGAGTTGATACATTGCAGAACACATATCGGGGTCAATCCAGTCATCTCCGTCTACAAAAGTAATCCATTTGCCCCTTGCCTGTAAAACACCTGCATTCCTTGCAGAGGAAAGTCCGCCGTTTCTTTTGCGTATCACACGGATTCGAGTATCCTCTGTTGCGTATTGCTCACAAATCGTTCCGGATAAATCCGTTGAGCCGTCATCTACCAATAGGATTTCTATTTCGTGCAAAGTTTGTTTTTTTAAGCTTTCGATACATTTTCTTAATAAATTTTCCGGCACATTATAAACTGGTACAATAATACTTACTCGCAAATCGTCCATGGTGTTCTCCCTCTTTTTCACTGTGATGTGGATATCTGTAAATACCGTTTTAGGTAATAATCTTTTATCTGTTCGGACGCATTCTCAATCGAAAACCCTGTCTCCCTTACCTCAGAAAACCCGCTTTCTCTCATTTTACCGCGTTCCCGGCATGACAGCGCCTTCACGGCCCAGACGCCTGCCGGCAGGCTGAGCGGAACTATCGTATAATCGTTTTGCAGCTTTGCCTCTTGTGATACTTTATCTGAAACCAGCACAGGGAGACCGTTTCCCTGTGCCTCAATTGCCACAACCGGAACCCCTTCATAAAAGCTTGGCAGGCAAAACAGATCCATCGCCGGATACAATTCCCCCGTATCCCTGCTGCTCCCGTAAAAAATCACGGCATCTGTAATCCCCATTCGTTTCACCTTATCCCGTATCTGCTCCAACAGTTCCCCTTCCCCCACCAGAAGCAGCACGGCGTCCTTCCTCCTCTGGTAAACCTCATAAAACACATCCACCAAAAAAGCATGGTTTTTCTGGTGCATAAACCGTCCGATATGTCCCATCACAAACTTGTCCGTTACGCCCAGTTCATTTCTTACACGTTCCCGTTTTACAGGATCAAACCGGAACCGCTGTACGTCAATTGCATTGCGCATTACAAACACGTTCCCAGCGTCAAAACAACTATTCCCTTACATCCA
>CAMSEJ010000015.1 GCA_947057405.1 uncultured Roseburia sp. | reverse complement strand
CGTGAAGCCTGCCAACACCGCAGTCAGCCAGAGGACAGGGGATGCGGCATTCGCCCTGTAACAGGATTTAGCGGCTCTTAAGTATCCCCTGCCCTCTGGATGACGGATCTTTGCCAGCCTTGTTCATTGCAGACAAATCAACTTAAAGAGTAAGAACGTGTATGCAAAATACGGCAAATTAAGAATAATTATTACCAAAAACACTTTCAATTCCGGTAAATCTATGGTATAATAATTTCTAAGCAACATGTCTATTGGCCAATAAACAACAGCCCGGATTGCGCCAATATGGCATTCGGGCTTTTTTTGTTGCAGACAAACACCACCCGGACAGCCAAAATCTATCTGTTCTGACCGGATAGTGCGCCGTACTGCGGAAGTTTTTCCGAAACCGCACGGATCCTGCAATATGCCCGGACAAAATTTCAGGTAAAGGAGAGATCAGATTGTGGCTGGGAAAAAAACAGAACTGTACAGACAGGGGATACGAAAAAGCCTTAACGTAAGGATATTAAGCAGCACTACCCTCAATATTTTGATACTGGTTATCGTTTGCTGCGTGATTATGACATTTTCCATGCAGTCGCTTGCCGTCAACATCCTGCTTGACAGCCTGCAGCCGATGGGCCGCCAGTCGGCCAAAACCGTGGAAGCCAATATTCATATGCTGGCAGACCGTATGATGACGATTGCAGGGGATTTTCGTATCACAGCGGAAGATTCCGCACAGGCACAGAGCGAAGCGGCCGGGGTTCTTACGGAAGCTGCCGAAACTTACGAACTGCATACGATTGCCCTTTATGACCTTGAAGGCAGGAAACTCCACGGAATAGAAGGTGCACCGGAGCATTTGGAAGACGATTTTTTTGCACTTCTTCAGGAAACCGACAACCTGACCACCGACCATTCCACTATTTTTGAAGAAAAGCTGGGAATCACCATGGGGATGCCGGTGAAGAAAAACGGAGAAACCGCAATGTATGTCGTAGGTGTTTACAAATACGATACCTTAAATGACGTAATCAGCAGCATTAACCTCGGCAAGCACGGAATGGCATATATGGTCGACGGGGATGGAATGGTAACCGGCCATCCGGATTCGTCCCTGATTCTGGAACAAAGCACGCTGGCGCAGCTTAGCGACGGGAATGAAGAAGCCATTGCCCGCGTTACTACCGGAGAAACCGGAGCAACCGAATTTCCGATAAACGGGGAAAACATGCTGGTAGCATTTTCCCCCATCCGGGGAACACAGTGGTCTTTGGTGATCCAGATCCCAAAATCGGATTACTATCCGCTGATCAGCGCGGCGCTGTGGGTCGCGATTCTGTCTACCCTGGCTGTACTGGTTATTTCCATTTTGCTGGTGCTGCGCCTTGCACGCTCGATTTCCCGTCCGGTAAAAAGCGTTACCAACCGGATGTTAGGCCTTTCCGGCGGCGATCTGCACAGCGAAGTGTCTTTGGTGCATACCAGGGATGAATTAGAGGTTCTGACCCGGACGCTGAATGATACGGTGCAAAGTGTCAACTGCTACATATCGGATATCCAGCAGGTACTGACCCAGGTTGCAAACGGGAACCTGGACGCAGAGCCGCAGGTGGATTATAAGGGAGATTTTGCCCTGATCCGCACCAGTCTGCGCACCATCCTGCAGTCGATGAATGAAACCATCGCCGGATTTCGCTCCGCCGCATCCCGCCTGGCGGATATGTCTGAAGAATTAAACGAACAGTCCGGCCAGCTTCACCAGGCTTCCGTGGAACAAACCCAGTCTACGGAGTCGCTTGTACAGGAAGTTTCCAACGTAAAGGAGCAGCTTGGAAACGTTGCGCAGAGCAGTGAGCACACCCGTACCAAAACAGAAGAAATTGTCCTGCGCGTCGAAGAAGCCACTACGCATATGTCCTCTCTTTCCGATGCGATGTTTGATATCAGCGACAATGCCGAGGAAATCACCAAGATTGCCAAAGCAATTGAGGATATTGCATTCCAGACCAGTATTCTGGCAATTAACGCTTCCGTAGAAGCCTCCCGTGCAGGAGAAGCCGGAAAAGGGTTTGCCGTGGTTGCGGACGAAGTCAAGCAATTGGCTTCCAAAAGCTCCGAGGCGGCGCAGAGCGCTTCAGACATGGTAGGCAACACCCGTGATATTATTCAAAAAGGTGTGGAGATGACCGCAGATACCGCAGGCTCCCTGCAGGATATTTCGGATGTTTCCGGCCAGATCAGCGCCATTACGGACCAGCTGGTAAACGCGGTACAGGGACAGGAAAATGCCCTTTCCGTTATGGAGGAACGGATTGGTCAGATTTCCGCGATTGCCGACCGGAACCTGCAGAATGCGGTCGGGACGAAACAGGCAAGCGGCCATCTGGAACAGGAAGCAGAAGCGCTGAAAGCCCAGGTAAAGAAGTTTGTGCTGAAAGGGGGAAATGAACAATGAAACGGATGCTTGTCCTGTTTTTTACAGTCTTGCTCATAGCCCTGCCATGTACCGGATGCGGAACAACACCGGCGCTTCTGGACGGGTATTATACGGCGCAGGCTGCCGATTTCAGCCATGGCTGGAAAGAATATCTTACCATTATGGTCAAAGGAGGAAGTATCGTATCCGCCGAATATAATGCAGAAAATGCAAGCGGGTTTATTAAAAGCTGGGATAATACCTATATGCAGAACATGCTGCATTCCAACGGAACTTACCCGAATGAATATACCAGAGAATACGCCGGACAGTTATTGGAAAAGCAGGGTGCGGACGAAATTGACGCACTCTCCGGCGCCTCCTCTTCCTGCAGCTCCTTCCGAAAGTTAGCTGCCGCAGTACTTGAGCAGGCAAAAAAAGGCGATTCCGGTATTGTATTTGTGGATACGCAGGAATGACGGATGAAGGGGAGGCACAGCTTCCCCTTTCACCGATATGGCAGCAAAGGGGGCAGGGAATCTAATCTTCTGCTCCTTTTACCACACCGTCCACAATCACCAGGATCCGGTCCGCATAATCCGCCATCTGCCTGTCATGCGTTACCATAATAATTGTCTGATTATACAGCCTCGCCGCCTTACTCATCAGCATGACCACTTCATTCGCGTTCTCCGCATCCAGATTTCCGGTCGGCTCATCCGCTAAAATAACTGCCGGAGAAGTAATAAGCGCCCTTGCAATTGCAGTACGCTGCTGCTCTCCGCCGGACATCTCGGACGGGAACTTATCTTTACAATCCAAAATCCCCAATGTCTCTAAGAGCTCCAAAACACGCTCCCGATCCTCTCTGCGCCCGTCTAAATGAATGGGCATAATAATATTTTCATATGCCGTATATTCCGGAAACAGGCTGTAATCCTGGTATATAAAGCCGATTTTTCTGCGCCGGATCCGGGACAGCTTCTGATCGGAAAGACGCAAAACATGTTCTCCGTCCAACAGAACCTCGCCTTTGTCCGGCGTATCGAGCGTGCCTAAAATTTTCAGCAGGGTGGATTTACCGGAGCCGCTTTTGCCGACAATTGCCACAAATTCCCCCTGTGTAAACGACAGGCTGCACGTTTTTAAGGCGTGAACCAAAGCTGCACCGGTTCCGTATGTTTTGGATATATCCGTACACTGCAATACTGTTTTCATATTCCATTCTCCTTTTCTATTAGAGCGCATTTGAAAAATGCTCTAGTTTCTGCTGACGCTCTTTGTAAGACGTCCGTTTATACTAACCATAATCTATATGCCTTTTGATACGCTCAGGATACCGGCATTTTCTTACAGGAATGTGACATGGGCGAAATTTTTAAAAAAAAGATCCCCTGCCTGCCTAAATCCTGCAGACAGGGGAATCTTCGCTTACCGTTCGTTTCTATTTATCACGGATCTCTCCGTGCAGCTCCTGCAGGGATTTCAGCTCGCTGTTGTGGTGCGATTTCACATAGTGAATCCCTGCGGCGGTCGCCTTCGCCGCGGCAAGCGTGGTCAGATTCGGTTTCCGGTTTTTTAGTGCCGATTTCCGCAGATAGCTGTCATCAAACGCCGCATCCTTACCCGCCGGAGAATTAATAATCAGCTGGATATCGCCGTTTGTCATCAAATCCACGATATTCGGACGCCCTTCGTATACCTTGTTCACGCGCGACGCCGGGATGCCCAATTCCGTAATCAAATCGTAGGTTCCGCCTGTGGCTATAATCCGGAAGCCGTCTGCATACAAGCTTCTGGCCACCTCTTCCACTTCTCCCTTGTCTTTATCGCTGACCGAAATCAGCACGGTTCCCTCTAACGGCAGCTTTGACTGACATGCTTCCTGCGCCTTGTAGAAAGCTTCGCCGTAAGAAACGGAAAGCCCGAGTACCTCTCCGGTCGAACGCATTTCCGGCCCCAGCACAGGATCCACCTCCGGGAACATGTTAAACGGAAATACCGCTTCTTTTACGCCGTAATTGGGAATGACCTGTTCCTTTAAGCCCGGTACCGGAGAAGGACGTCCGGTTAGCTCCGACGTAATAATCTCGGTCGCAAGCGGCACCATGCGGATATTGCAGACTTTGGAAACAAGCGGTACGGTACGGGATGCCCTGGGGTTGGCTTCCAGAACGTATACTTTACCGTTCTCAATCGCGTACTGCATATTCATCAGGCCCTTTACATGCATCTCTTCCGCAATCCTCCTAGTATATTCCTGGATTGTCGCCACGTTTTCCGCAGAAATATGCACGGACGGAATAATGCAGGCAGAGTCGCCGGAATGGATGCCCGCCAGCTCAATGTGCTCCATGACCGCAGGCACAAACGCATGCGTACCGTCACTGATGGCATCTGCTTCACATTCCAGTGCATGGTTTAAGAACCGGTCAATTAAAATCGGCCGATCCGGTGTTACGCCGACTGCGGCATTCATGTATTCCTGCATGCTTTCGTCATCGTAGACCACCTCCATGCCGCGCCCGCCCAGCACATAAGACGGACGTACCATAACCGGGTATCCAATCCGGTTGGCAATGGAAACGGCACCCTCTACGGTTGTCGCCATCCCGGATTCCGGCATGGGAATTTCTAATTTTTCCATCATTTCGCGGAACAGATCGCGATCCTCCGCAAGATCAATCACCGACGGAGAGGTGCCGAGTATCTTCACCCCGTTCTTTTCCAGCTCCGTCGCCAGGTTCAGGGGCGTCTGCCCGCCGAACTGCGCAATGACGCCGAGCGGCTTTTCTTTTTCGTAAATGCTTAAGACATCTTCCAGTGTAAGCGGCTCAAAATAAAGCTTGTCCGACGTATCGTAATCCGTGGAAACCGTTTCTGGGTTGCAGTTTACAATAATCGTCTGAAAACCGAGCTTTTTAAGCGCCATCGAAGCGTGGACACAGCAGTAGTCAAACTCGATGCCCTGCCCGATCCGGTTCGGTCCGCCGCCTAAAATCATAATCTTCGGTTTCCCGGTATCGACCGGATTTTGATCCGGCGCACAGTAGGTCGAATAGTAATACGCGTTGTTCTCTGTCCCGCTGACATGCACGCCCTCCCATGCTTCCTGTATGCCAAGCTCCTTTCGCCGGCTGCGCAGATCCGCTTCCGAAACTTCCAGAATCCGGCTCAGGTATTTGTCGGAAAAACCGTTTTTCTTCGCCGAAGCCAGCATCTCATCCGGCGGAAGGCTGCCTTTGTGCGCAAGCAGTGCCTCCTCTTCTTCGACCAGCTCCTTCATCTGTTCGATAAAATACGCTTTGACCTTTGTCACCCGGTGTATTTCATCCACCGTCGCCCCCTTGCGCAGCGCCTCGTACATCTGGAAATGGCGCTCGCTCGAAGCCGTTTTCAGCCGTTTTAACAGCTCTTCCCTGCTCAGTGTATCAAAATTCTTTGCATGCCCCAGCCCGTATCGTCCGGTCTCCAAGGAGCGGATTGCCTTCTGGAACGCTTCCTTATAGGTTTTGCCGATGCTCATAACCTCGCCTACGGCGCGCATCTGCGTACCGAGCTGATCCTGTACGCCTTTGAATTTTTCAAACGCCCAGCGGGCAAATTTGATCACCACGTAATCTCCGTCCGGCACATACCGATCCAGCGTACCGTATTTGCCGCAGGGAATATCCTTTAACGTAAGCCCTGCCGCAAGCATTGCGGACACCATCGCAATCGGAAAACCCGTCGCCTTTGACGCCAGCGCCGACGAACGCGAGGTCCGCGGGTTAATTTCGATTACGATGATACGGTCCGTTACCGGGTCATGGGCAAACTGTACGTTTGTCCCGCCGATCACCTGTACGGATTCTACGATTTTGTATGCCTGTTCCTGAAGGCGTTTCTGGCAATCCTCCGAAATCGTCAGCATCGGGGCGGAACAAAACGAATCTCCGGTATGCACGCCCAGCGGATCGATATTTTCGATAAAACATACGGTGATAATATTATTGTCCGCGTCACGCACCACTTCCAGCTCCAGCTCTTCCCAGCCGAGCACCGACTCTTCCACCAGAACCTGTCCCACCAGGCTTGCCTGCAGCCCCCTTGCACAGACGGTTTTCAATTCTTCCCGGTTATACACCAGCCCGCCTCCGGCGCCGCCCATGGTATACGCCGGCCGCAGCACGACAGGATATCCCAGGCGGTCGGCAATCGCAAGCGCTTCGTCCACCGAATACGCCACTTCGCTGCGCGCCATCTCAATCCCCAGCCTGTCCATCGTCTTTTTAAACTCAATCCGGTCTTCGCCGCGCTCAATCGCGTCTACCTGGACGCCAATGACTTTGACGCCGTATTTGTCCAGTACTCCGGCTTTGTTCAGCTCGGCGCACAAATTCAAACCGGATTGTCCGCCTAAGTTCGGCAGCAGCGCGTCGGGACGTTCTTTGGCTATAATCTGTTCCAGACGCTCTACGTTTAACGGTTCGATATAAGTCACGTCTGCCGTCTCGGGATCGGTCATGATTGTGGCCGGATTGGAATTGACCAGCACAATTTCATAGCCCAGTTTTTTCAGCGCCTTGCACGCCTGCGTCCCGGAATAATCAAACTCGCACGCCTGTCCGATGATAATAGGGCCGGAACCTATAATTAAAACTTTGTTGATATCTGCTCTCTTTGGCACAAGCTTACCTCCATTTATGTTGTTGACAACTACATTGCTGTGGAATATTTTACATGATAGCGGGACGGCTGTCAATTCCTACAAGCGTTCCCCGCAGAATGTGTAACGCCAAACCGCAAACCGATTCTACAATAGCTTTTTGATATACTTCCCGGTATAAGACCTTTTCTCCTTTGCCACCTCTTCCGGCGTCCCGCACGCAACAACCGTACCGCCGCCGTCGCCGCCTTCCGGCCCCATGTCGATAATATAATCCGCCGTCTTGATCACGTCCAGGTTGTGTTCAATCACCACAACGGTATTGCCCCCTTCGGACAGTTTATGCAAAATTTCAATCAGCTTATGCACGTCCGCAAAATGCAGCCCCGTCGTCGGCTCGTCTAAAATATAAATCGTCTTTCCCGTGCTCCTGCGGCTTAATTCCGTGGCCAGCTTAATCCGCTGCGCTTCGCCGCCGGACAATTCCGTAGACGGCTGCCCCAGGCGGATATAGGAAAGCCCCACGTCATAGAGCGTGCGTATTTTACGCGCAACCGATGGCACGTTTTCAAAAAACGCCAGCGCTTCTTCTACCGTCATATTCAGTACGTCGTAGATGCTTTTTCCCTTATATTTTACTTCGAGCGTTTCCCGGTTGTACCGCTTGCCCTGGCAGACGTCGCACGGCACGTATACATCCGGCAGAAAATGCATTTCGATTTTTAATATCCCGTCGCCGGAGCACGCTTCGCACCGCCCGCCTTTGACATTAAAGCTGAACCGCCCTTTCTTATACCCTTTTGCCTTCGCATCCGGCGTCGCCGCAAACAGGTCGCGGATTATGTCAAACACCCCGGTATACGTCGCCGGGTTTGAACGCGGCGTCCTGCCGATCGGCGACTGGTCGATATCAATGACCTTGTCTAGCTGTTCCATCCCGCGGATTTCTTTGAATTTGCCCGGTATCGTCCTGGCGTGGTTTAATTCCCGCTGCAGCGCCTTATACAGTACTTCGTTGGTCAGCGAGCTTTTACCGGAACCGGAAACGCCGGTCACGCAGGTCATAATGCCGAGCGGAATATCAACATTCACTTTTTTCAGGTTATTTTCCGCGGCTCCGATTACCTTTAAAAACCCGGTGGGCTGCCTGCGCTCCTGCGGCACGGGAATCGCCATGCGCCCGCTTAAATACGCGCCGGTAACCGATTCCGGATTGTCCATAATATCCTGCGCCGATCCGGCCGCTACAATCCGGCCTCCGTGTTCGCCCGCCTTAGGTCCTACGTCTACAATAAAGTCGGCTTCCCTTATCGTATCCTCATCGTGCTCCACCACAACCAGGGTATTGCCCAGATCCCGCAGATTTTTCAACGTGGCAAGCAGCTTGTCGTTGTCCCTCTGGTGCAGGCCGATACTCGGCTCGTCCAAAATATACGCCACGCCCACAAGCCCGGAGCCAATCTGCGTAGCCAGGCGGATACGCTGCGCTTCCCCGCCGGACAAGGTTCCGGTCGCCCGGGAAAGGCTTAAATAATCAAGCCCCACGTCTACCAAAAAACCGACCCTTGCGGAGATTTCTTTTAAAATCTGCCTGCCGATCAGCAGCTGCTGCTCGCTCAGTTCCATTTCCGCCAAAAATTTCTGCAGGTTTAAAATCGAAAGATTTGTTATTTCAAAAATATTCCGATCTGAAACCGTAACCGCAAGGGACGTTTTTTTCAGACGCTGCCCCTTACATTCCCGGCAGGGGGTAATACGCATAAACTGCTCGTATTCCTGTTTCATTACCTCGGAACCCGTTTCACGATACCGCCTCTCCACGTTTCGGATCAGCCCTTCAAACGTCACGTCGTATACGCCTTCCCCGCGCTGCCCTTTGTAACGTACCTTTACCTGCCTGCCGTTGGTCCCGTAAACCAGCATTTGCCGTATTTCCTCGCCAAGCTCCTGATACGGGGTGTTTAAATCAAACCCGTATTCTTCCGAAAGCGCCTTTAGTGTGGCGTACGTATAACTCGACGGATCGGTGCAGGACTGCCAGCCCATCACCTGTATCGCGCCTTCGGCGATACTTAGGCTTTTATCCGGTATCATCAGATCTTCATCAAATTCCATTTTGTACCCCAGGCCAAAGCAGACGGGGCAGGCTCCAAACGGATTGTTGAAGGAAAAACTTCTTGGTTCGATTTCGTCCACACTGATTTCACAGTCCGGACAGGCAAAGCTTTCCGAGAAATTCATCATGTGCCCGGCGTCGTCGGGGGATCCTGCGGAAGGCATGACTTCTACCATTAAAAGCCCTTCCGCCAGCGCCAGCACGTTTTCAATGGAATCGGTCAGGCGTTTTTCTATGCCTTCCTTTACGGCAAGGCGGTCTACGACAATTTCGATATTGTGCTTTTTGTTTTTGTCGAGCTTGATTTCTTCCGTCAGTTCATAAATGCTGCCGTCTACCCGGATACGGACATAGCCGCTCTTTTTTGCCTTTTCAAACAGCTTCTGGTGTTCCCCTTTACGCCCGCGCACAACCGGCGCCAAAAGCTGGATCCTTGTTTTTTCCGGCAGGCTTAAAATCTGATCCGCCATCTGATCCACCGTCTGCTTTTTGATTTCCCGGCCGCACTTGGGGCAGTGCGGAATCCCGATCCTGGCGTAGAGCAAACGAAAATAATCGTAAATTTCCGTTACGGTCCCTACGGTGGAACGGGGATTGCGGTTGGTGGATTTCTGGTCAATGGAAATAGCGGGCGGCAGACCTTCGATTTTTTCCACGTCCGGTTTTTCCATCTGGCCCAAAAACTGCCTTGCATAGGAGGACAGCGACTCCATATAACGCCGCTGCCCTTCGGCGTAAATGGTGTCGAACGCCAGGGAGGATTTGCCCGAACCGCTCAGCCCGGTGAGAACAACCAGTTCGTTGCGCGGGATATCCACATCAATTCCTTTTAAATTGTGCTCCCTTGCGCCCCTGATTTTAATGTATTTTCTTTCCTTCATGATTTCGCTCCTGTTCTGTTTGCCGTCTTTTTGCTCTGGATTGCGGCTTTGCGCAATACTGCCGTTTTATTTTCCGTCTTTTTCTGTGCGGTATTTTTTCAGTTCTATCATTTTATCACGCAATTCTGCCGCCGCTTCAAAATTCAAATCCGCAGCGGCGCGTTCCATTTTCTTTTTGACTTCGGCGATCAGCTTATCAAGTTCTTTGTTGCTCATGGATTCCGGATCTTTTGCAAACTGCTGTTCTTCCTTTGCAACTTTCTTGGAAATGCTGATCAGTTCCCGGACGGATTTGCGGATGGTCTGGGGCGTAATCCCGTGCGCTTCGTTGTACTGCTGCTGGATGGTACGCCTGCGTTCCGTTTCGTCCATAGCGACACGCATGGAATCGGTAATCGAATCCGCGTACATAATAACATGCCCCTCGGAGTTCCGCGCCGCGCGCCCAATGGTCTGGATCAGGGAGGTTTCCGAACGGAGGAAGCCTTCCTTGTCTGCGTCTAAAATCGCCACCAGCGTGATTTCCGGAATGTCGAGCCCTTCGCGCAGCAGGTTGATGCCGACTAAAACGTCGAATACATCCAGACGCATATCGCGGATGATTTCGGAACGCTCTAGCGTATCAATGTCGGAATGCAGGTATTTTACACGGATGCCCACTTCGTTCATATAATCGGTCAGATCTTCCGCCATGCGCTTGGTCAGCGTGGTGATCAGGATCTTATTGTGGTTTGCCGTCTCTTTTTTGACTTCGGCTATCAGGTCGTCGATCTGCCCTTCCACCGGACGCACCTCCACCTTCGGATCCAAAAGCCCCGTCGGGCGGATGATCTGCTCGACGCGCTTTAGCTCGTGCTCCTGTTCGTAGACGTTCGGCGTTGCGGAAACAAACATCATTTGATCGATCTTGCTTTCAAATTCATCAAAATTCAACGGACGGTTGTCCTTGGCGCTCGGCAGGCGGAATCCGTAATCCACAAGTGTAGACTTGCGGGACTGATCCCCGGCGTACATGCCGCGCACCTGCGGGATTGTGATATGGGACTCGTCCACGATGATTAAAAAATCATCCGGAAAGTAATCCATCAGGGTATGCGGCGTCGCGCCTGCGGGCATCCCCGCCAAGTGCCTGGAATAATTCTCGATGCCGCTGCAAAATCCGGTTTCACGCATCATTTCGATGTCGAAATTCGTGCGCTCGGAAATCCGCTGCGCTTCCAATAGCTTGTCATGGCTTTTGAAAAAACGCACGCGCTCTTCCATTTCCTGTTCGATGGCAATACAAGCTTCGTTGATTTTCTCCTGCGGGACGACGTAGTGGGATGCGGGAAATACTGCTATATGCTGCAGCTGGTTTTTGATCTCCCCGGTCAGGATATCAATTTCGGTAATCCGTTCTACCTCGTCCCCGAAAAATTCTACCCGATATGCCGTTTCGCTGAAGTTTGCCGGGAAGATCTCAAGCACGTCCCCGCGCACGCGGAAGGTGCCTCGGTGGAAGTCCATGTCGTTGCGGGTGTATTGGATGCTGATTAGTTTTTTGATGACTTCATCACGATCTTTTTCCTGGCCGGGGCGTAAGGATACCATCATGTTCTGGTAATCCACCGGGCTGCCTAAGCCGTAGATACAGGATACGCTGGCGATAATAACGACATCCCGACGCTCGACTAAGGCAGCTGTGGCGGAAAGGCGCAGCTTGTCGATTTCCTCGTTGATGGCGGAATCCTTGGCGATGTAGGTGTCCGAAGACGGGATGTAGGCTTCGGGTTGGTAGTAGTCGTAATAGGACACAAAATATTCCACCGCATTCTCAGGGAAGAACTCCTTGAACTCGCCATACAATTGGGCAGCAAGGGTTTTATTGTGCGCTATTACCAAAGTCGGTTTGTTTAACTGCTGGATGACGTTTGCCATCGTGAAGGTCTTGCCGGAGCCTGTGACCCCCAGTAAAGTCTGGAATTGGTTGCCTTCTTTAAAGCCTTTTACAAGGGATTCGATTGCCTGCGGCTGGTCGCCTGTGGGCTTGTAAGCGCTGTGAAGCTTAAATCTATTTTGTGCAGTCTGCACAAATACCACCTCCAAAAGTCATAATCAAAAAGTTCGATATTTCGCCCGCAATTCGTACAGTTTAAGTATTCCATTTCTTAAAAAATCCCCATTACACGAATTTTGGTTACTCAGCCGGGTTTTGGGAACGATACGGACAAGATAAAACCGAACGGAACACTTGGGATATAACAGCTTTTATTAACATCCTGGCTAACCTCTCAATGATGGTATCCACAAAATGACAGTTCGGTCAAGTCCGGCCACCGTTCTGCTCATTGTAGCATAATACCTTTCATTTGTCCATGCGCAAGCAAACATTTGTTCATATTTTTGTAACAGTTCAGCCTTCCGGCTTCACTGTTACGGAATCCGGAGTGATATTCATATTATCTCCATTTCCCCCTTTCAAATGAATTTTTCCACACAAAAAGGGAAGCTCTCCATCTTTAACGAAAATACTTCCCTCTGCTTTCACGATAAATTAGTATTACACGAATCTACTTACCCATTACTGTTCGAAGCGAAATAATTTGCTCCAACGTACAATTCAATTCTTTTATGATAGTATCATCATCCTTGTCGGCAACCAATGCCGCAACTATTTGAGTCATCATGCTTCTTTCTTCTTTTACCTTTACAGCAGCTTTCTTTTCAGCATATTTCTCAACAGCCTCACACATAGCTTTCCGACCTCCTTCTTCCTCTTTAAAATGCTTTACGCCTTTTGCCAATTCAGGATAGTAAATATCCTTTGAGCTCTTACATCTAAAATCATGCATCAATTTACCGACAGCATCATCGCCTTTATAACTGCCGTTTACATATACGAAATTAGAACCATCATCAAATATATCATCAAATTCCTCAAAATGCCTGTTTATCGTATAAATCGGCAATCCATGACCGAATATATCTGTCTGCGTAATAAACACCATATAGGAATCTCTAAGTTCTGAAAATTCCTGTCCTTCTTTTAGCATCCGGGAATCCATCATACTGCTGTTAAATCTTGCCCACCGTATATGTGCGCCCTCTGGTTTCTTCTGCACTTCAATATTATATTGTTTCCCTGTATCATCTTTTGCCAAAATATCTAAACGAATTTTTGCATTGATTTCTTCCGACTCACCCTTGCCCTTGCTATAATCGTTTTATTTTTTTCTATGCTTTTTTCCAGTTCTTTTTCATCAACTTCATAATTCGGATCTGGAACAAAGATTTCCAATGGCTTAAAATCATATTCCACATCATTCAAAACATAACTCTCCATACCATCCACCTCATGTTCCGTTCCAAAAGAAACACCATACACTCCAAGGGGATTATCAACCCCTTTCCCAAATTATTTGCTCACTTGTATTATAGCAGAAAGCAATCAAATTTACACCTCTTTTTCTGTCTCAATTCACGACTGTTCATTTTCTCTGGTCTATGCGCCCGATTCTATGGTTATCCCCGAAAAAGTCCTCCATATCAATCATCGTTTCCAAAACTTCTTCCTCACTTGTTTCCGCAGCAATGCCCTCCACTGTTTTTTTCGGCATGACTTCTTCCATGTATGAGATTAACTCCGGCATCTCTTCCGGAATGATATTCGTATTATCTCCATATACATCAATCGTAATCAGTTCTCCGGCATGGCCCATAAGCCTTGATACCGCTTCCGGACTAAAGTCATTGTTCAAAAGCAGTGTGCAGTAGGTGCTTCTGAGGTCATGCCAGCGGATATCCGGAAGTCCCGCCCTTTTCAGAAGTTCCTTATAGTGCCTCCAATGAAAATCCTTGCTTCTCGGTTTGCCGCTGTAGCTGGAACAGCAGATATAGCCGTCATCATGGAAAACAGCCTTTCTGCGGCTTCTCCAATTCTCATATTTCTTACGTTCTTCCAGAATCATCTCAAACACATAGTCCGGAATCGGAAGGATTCTCCTGCTGGATGGGGTCTTAAGCGGAAGCTCACACTTCGTCCTTCCCTTGTTTTGGCCATTTGGGCTGCGGTCAAGTTCTTTTCCAAGCTGCCGCTCCACAGACAGGGTCCGGTTCACATAATCCACATCAGAATACTTGACGGCATTGATCTCCTGTCTCCGAAGTCCCATAAGCACATTGAACAGCACCTGCATATGGATAGGGGTATTCTTGCTTTCCTCAAGCAGCAGCAGGATTTGATCCATGTTCAGCGTCTTTGCCGTATCAATATTCCTCGTATGATAAGGTTTCCCCTCCACTGTTTTGGGCAGTTCCATTCCTTCTGCCGGATTTGTGTTTATCAGCTTATAGGACAGCGCATAGCGCAAAGAAACGTTCATCACTGTTTTGACCAGCCTTGCAATGGATTTGGAATATCCGGCACGGTCTTGATACAATTTCTGAACGTCTCCTTTGTTAATCTCTGTCAGTTTTTTGCTGCCAATGAGCGGACTGATATGATGTTTGACGATGTTGGAATAGGAATCATAAGTATTGCTGCTCTGCACCCTTTTCCTGATGTCATATTCAAGCCAATATTCCAGAAAATCCTTCAGCCTGATGTTATCATTCACAATAAATGTCCCGTTTGCAAGCTCGCCCATTGTGAATTTTCTCGCATCCTCAGCTTCTTTCTTCGTTGCAAAGCCAGAATACATTTTCTTCCGTTTCGTGCCGTCCTTAAAATACAGGACGACACGGTAAGCGTATTTGCCCCTGTCACTTCTTTTGAACACCGACTGCACATCCCAGTCGGTATAATCCCGCAGTTCCATGTCAAATATCTTCATCCCCTCCTCCCGGCACGAACGAATCGTTCATAAACCCTATTATTTTTTCATTCTCATCCATGACTTCACAGTAATATTCAAACGTAGTATGTACGGAGCTATGCCCCAGGAGTGCGCTGACCTTCACCAGCGGCACGCCCTGCTCGGTCAGTATGGTTGCATACATATGCCGCAGGCTGTGTACTGTCAGATGCGGAAATCCATTTCTGCTGGTTACTACCCGCACAAACGGCACCACCTGATATCTTGGCATATTGTGGCATCCTCCGTCATAGATCTCTAAATGGCCGTATGGGAGATTCCAGTTCGGCGTGGTATCCCCAAAGGAGAGGCTGTAAAAAATCTTGTGTCTATGAAAAATAGGATTTCCTGATAGGAATT
>CAMSEJ010000014.1 GCA_947057405.1 uncultured Roseburia sp. | reverse complement strand
TACACAAGGTACCACACTCTTTCCCTACACGACGCTCTTCCGATCTGGCATCGAAAAAGGAAAATTGGTCGCGCTGCTTGGGCCGAGCGGAAGCGGGAAGACGACGATTCTGCGCATGATCGCAGGGCTTGAGACGCAGGACAGCGGCGATTTGGTAATCGAGGGAACCGTGGTGAACGATATCCCGGCCGGTAAGCGCGGCATCGGGTTTGTGTTCCAGAATTACGCGCTGTTTCGGTATATGACCGTACAGCAGAATATTGCGTTCGGGCTTGAAGTGCAAAAAAAGCCGAAACAGGAGATTGCGGCGCGCGTGGAGGAGCTGATACGCCTGGTGGGGTTAGAAGGGATGGAAAAACGCTACCCGGATCAGCTTTCCGGCGGGCAGCGGCAGAGAGTGGCGTTTGCAAGGGCATTGGCGCCGAATCCCCAGCTGCTTTTGCTGGACGAGCCGTTTGCGGCGATTGACGCGAAGGTGCGCAAGGAACTGCGGGCGTGGTTAAAGCAGATGATTGCAAAGGTCGGCATTACGAGCATTTTTGTCACGCACGATCAGGATGAGGCCGTGGAAGTGGCGGATGAAATTATTATTGTAAATGAAGGCAGGATTGAGCAGATAGGGACGCCGATTGAAATTTACAAAAGACCGAAGACTTCGTTTGTGTCGCAGTTTATCGGGACGTCTGTGGTGCTGGACGCATTCCGCGGGTTCGGCGGGTTTGAAGAGTTAAAGGAAGGCTGTCAGGTCATTATCCGTCCGGAATTTGTGGAGTGCTTTAAGAGCGACAACCGGAAGTTTAAGAGCCTGATGCCGTTTTCCGAGGAAGGCGAAATCACGGGAATTGCGTTTCGGGGAAGCTATCTGGAACTGACGCTTTTTGTAAACGGCGTGTACCTGACGACGAACCGCTCGTTAGAGCGGAGGCCGGTAGAGGTCGGGGAGCGTATGCGCGTGCTTTTGTACCGTGTTTATCTGCTGGAAGAAGGCGACGCGCATTTGTATAAAAATAAACTTTTGGCCGGAGTGGATGTGGAAGGGCTGTAACTGCCTGTGGTTTTGGGACGGAAAGGAGGCTTCCATGCAGGTGAAAAGCAGAGTGCCAGAGGATTTTTATAAACTGTTTTCCGGCAAATATACGGAATATTACCAGCTTGCGCTGATTGCCTTAAGCGAGGAATCCGCCGCTTCCTCTTTGCTTACAGGCTTAACCGAAGAAGACTGTCAGGACATCCTCCGTGAGAGGATGTCCTCTGTTATAGAGGAGGACGGCGGGGACGAGGAGGAGGGCGTCCGGCACGGAGCGGGCGTTCTGCGCCGTCTGGTCGCGTGGGGGTGGTTAAAGCGGGATTTTGACGAAACGCGAAACAGCTATGTGATATCCGTTCCCGATTACAGCCAGATGTTTATCGACGTGTTCCGCCGGCTGTTCGACTGGGACAGCCGGCAGGAACGGGGCAGCATCCTGGCGGTTTACAGCCATCTGTTTACATATCGGGCGGGAGCGGAGAAAAATAACGATCTGTTAAACGGCGCCCTTGAGGCGTCGAAAGCTTTGCGGCGGATGCTTTCCGATCTGCAGGAGGGGATGCGCAGCTATTTTGAGGCGCTGGCCGAACAGAAAACGTTTCTGGGCGTCCAGGAAGTCTTAGTGGGCGAAATCAATAACCGTGACAGCGGGCAGTATGCTATTTTAACGACGACGGACAGTTTTTACCGTTACAAAGAAGAAATCCGGGAACTTTTGGATCAAAATATTGCCGAAACGGCGGCGCAAAAACAGGCGTTTGCGGAAGAGGCGGGACAAACGCAGGAAAATCCGGAGGCCGGACGGCAGCGCGGCAATGAGCGGTCTTCCTGTGAAGAGGCGCTTGGGCTGTTGTTTCGGATTGCCCGGGAATTTGAGGAAATTGAGAAGCGGTATAACCGGCTGATTGACCAGAAACGGATGTTTGCCAAGCGGGCGGCGGCGCGTATGCGCTATATTCTCGCGGAAGGGGACGCGCAGGACGACCGGGCGAAGGAGTTTGTGCGGTTTTTGGAGCAAAGCCCCAGAAAAGAGCAGATTTTAGAGGATCTGGCTGGACGTCTGGGCCTGACCGGACCGTTTCGTATTCTCAAAGAAAAAAGCTTTTTTCGACCGAGGAATGCGCCAAAACGTGAGTTCTGCCCGCAGGAGGTGCAGCTGCAGAAGGGCGCGTCGGAAGGCTTTGATACGTATGTGGTAAAGCCGCTTTATACGCAGGCGCAGATTGCGGCGTTTCGCAGGGAGCATGAAACGGACGGCGTCTTTTGCGCGGACGCGCAGACGGTACGGGGCATAGAGGATTTGGAAAAGCTTCTGTTCGTCTGGCAGGAGGCGGCGGAAGATGCGGAAAGCACGGTGGAAGCGGAGACGGAAGAGACGTTTACTACGCCGGAAGGGTTCCGTTATTCCGGGTTTTCGGTGAGGAGGAAAAGAGAAGATGGTTCATTATCTGGAAGGGCTGTCTGTAACGGAGGCGGCAAAGCTTAAGAAAACGGTTGCCGCCCTGTTCCGGCAGACCTGTATTTTGCAGGAAAAATACGATCCGGCTGCGCTTGCGCCAATCGACAATGAGCAGTACGGGATCTGCGTAAAGCACCGTCCGTTTCTGGAGGCGTATCTGGAAGTCATGGGCTGCGAACTGGTGCATGACGCCAAGGAGCATATTTTCCGGATTACCGGAGAAGGCGTCCCGGCGGAAGCCGTACCGAAATCCGCGGCAATCCTGATTTTGCTGGTTAAAATGATTTACCGGGATAAAATTATGGGAGAGGGGCTTATGGAGCCTGTTACGAACCTGGCGGAAATACGGGAGTACGGGAAAAATACCGGGCTGCTGAGCGGGAAGCTGCCGGATTTGGAATGGAACGAGGCGCTCGGGCAGATGAAGCGGCACCAGATCATAGAGTACCCGGGGGCGCTTCGGGATATGGACGATACGACGCCGATTTATATTTACAGCGCCGTCAATCTCTATGTCAGCTTTGCCCTGCTGCATGAACTGATGGAACAGTACAAAGAGGAGGAGGTGGCGCCCGGTGAAACAGGCGAAAAAGATTTTTACCAGGATGCTTTTGAATAACTGGGGCGGGATTGCCCACCAGGTGATTTGTTTTCACGAGTCGGTCAACTTATTCAGCGGGAAAAGCGGTTCCGGAAAATCCACAGTTATGGACGCCATGCAGGTTGTGCTGTACGGAAGCATCCGCAATGATTTTTTAAACAGGGCGGCGGACGATACGAAAAACAAGCGGAGCGTGTTAAGCTATCTGCGCGGGGCGCAGAAAGACGGCACGGCAAACCGGGAGCATATGGATTTCGGCGCGCAGGTCGTACTGGAACTTTTGGATACGTCAACCGGGGAAACAGTATGTATCGGCGCGTCTTTTGAGGTGGCGGGCAGCGATCAGGAGGTGGGCAGATACTGGTTTTTCAGCCACACCGGGGGATTTCCGGCGGACAATTATCTGTCGGGCGGGACGGTCCCGTATACATACGCCGTTTTAAAGCGCCTGATCGAAGAGCGCAGCGCGCAGGCAAAAAACATGGCGGGCGTAAATATCAACCGCATTTATCCGACGCGGGAAGCGTATTTAAACGCTTTATGCGATACGATGTTCGGCTATCTGGACGCCGGACGGTTTAAAACCATGCAGAAAAGCGCGATTGCGCTGCGGATGGCAAACGGCACGGCGCAGTTTATCAAGGATTATATGTTTCCGAGAAGCAAAGAAGACACCGTTTCGGCCATCAGTGATCAGCTTGCCGCCTACCGCGAAATTAAGGAGCAGGTGGAAACGCTGGAAAACCAGATAGGACTGCTCGAAGAAATCCGGCTTCATGACGAGGCGCTTTGGGCTGCAAAAAAGGAGCAGAGCGACGTACAGACCGCGCTTCGGGTTTTGGATATCGAAGATAAAAAAGCGCATCTTGCCGCCAAAAAGGAGGAGCGGGAGGATCTTGCCGCGGCGCTTGCTTCCTGCGAGACTAAGATAAAAGAACTGGCGGGGAGCCTGGCGGAACAAAGGGACGCGCAGGCGGCGCTTAAGGCAGAGCTGTTCGGCGGCGATTTCGGAAAAAAACGGGAGCAGCTTGCGCAGCTGCGGGAGACGATACGGCTGTTAAGCCATGAGGCGGCGGACTGGGCTGCCCTGACCAAGCGGCTTAAGCTGTGGGATGAAGCGGAGGGCATATGCGATTATGTCAGCAACCCGGCCAGAAACCTGCTGGAGCAGTTTGCGGGCGGCGCGGTAACGGAGGAATCGACCAATCGGTTGAAGAAGGGGTTAAAAGAAGCCTTTGATTCCGTGACGGATGAAATCAACGATCTGCGGGACAGCCTGCGCAGCGTAACCGAGCAGTGCCGGGAGAAAAAAGAAATTTTAGACGATTTGAAAAAAGATAAAAAGCACTACGGAAAGGATTTGAAAGAGGCCAGGCGGAAGCTGAAAGAGGAACTGTCGCTTCGGTACGGGCACAGCGTGCAGGTGGAGGTTTTGGCGGATCTGTTCGACGTGACGGACGAAGCGTGGCGCAATGCGGTGGAAGGCAGCCTTGGGCGGATAAAGTTCGGGCTGATGGTAGAGCCGCAGTATGCCCCGGCCGCGGCGGAACTGTTTCGCAGGATGTCCCAGAAAGAGTACCAGTCGGTTGATTTGATCCAGACGGAAGCCATGATGCGGGACGCCCCGAAGGCGGAGCCGGGCACATTATACGACGTGGTGGCGACGGATATCCCCTATGCGGACGCGTGCTTAAAGCGGTATCTGGGGCATATTAAAAAATGCGGCACGGTAGAGCAGCTGCAGGCTGCCGGGCGCGGCGTGACACAGGACTGCTACTCGTACCAGAATTATATGTTCCGCCATCTGAGGGCGCAGGATTACCGCTATCCGAGCATCGGCAGGAAGGTTTCCTTAAAGCAGGCGCGTGAACTGGAAGCGGAGGTGTATCAGCTAAATGCGCAGATGATTGCGCTGCAGCAGGAGATTGCCGCGTTAAGCCGGGTGAACGATCTGGAGCGGCTGTCGTCTTATACGCCTAAGCAGCTTGCGCAGCTTAAGGACGCCGCGTCCGGATTGAAAGCGTATGAACGCAGGGCAAAGAAATTGGAGGGCGAGCTTTTGGAACTGGAACGCGGCACGCTTGTCGCAGGGCAGAAGGAGCGGGAGGCGCAGCTTGCGGAAGAAATCCGCCGGATGGAGGAAACAAAAGAACGGCTGCAAAAAGACAGCGTGCGTTTTGCCGCGTTAAAAGGGGAACTGGATCGGGAAATATCGGATCGGGAAGAAACGCTTGGCCGGCTGACGGAAGGATTTTGGCCGGACCCGCAGATAAAGGGGGAGGCTGCCTGCGCCATAGAAGCGGGCGGGGCGGCCGGCTACAAAAAAGAAAAAACACAGCGCCTGGAACGGCTGGCCAGGACGGCGGAAGCAGAAGAAGAACTGCGCGGCCGCGCCAGGATGCAGTTTATCAAAGCGTATCCGACGTATGATTTTTGCGGGACGGAGAAGGACAACACCGTGTACGACGAGCTGTTAAGACGCTGCAGGAGCGACTTTGAGCCGAAGTACAAAGCGGAGTTTGACCGGCAGTACGGCTTTATCTACCGGATGCTGCGTGAAAATGTGATTGCCGCGATCCATGGGGAAATTAAGGCGGCGAAGCGCCACCGCCGCGAGATTAACGCCATGCTTGCCAAAATCCGGTTTTCAGACAGTATTTACCAGATTGACATTCTTCCGGCGGAGGATGAAAACCGCCAGTTTTATGAAATGCTGACGGCGGAGGAGTTAGACTTAAAGATGCCGGATTCACAGATGGACGGGCAGGTCAGCTTAGGGGACGACGCGTTTTACCGGAAGTATGAAAAGCAGTTAAAGCGCCTGACGGATAAATTTATGCCGCCAAGGGACGCCGATCCTTTAGCGCGGGCAAGCCACAAAAAGGATATGGCGAAATATGCGGATTACCGGACCTATTTGAAGTTTTGCATGTACGAGCAGGCGCAGGATGAGAACGGGAATATCCGTAAGAATTATGTGGACGATATGGCGGGGCGCGATTCCGGGGGAGAAGGGCAGAACCCGAAATATGTGGCGCTGTTTGCCGGGTTTGCCATGCTTTATATGCAGCAGGGCAGCAGGGATACGAAGATTCGGCTGGTCATGCTTGACGAGGCGTTTTCCAAAATGGATAAGGAGCGCAGCGAAGTGTGCCTGCGGTATGCCAGGCAGTTGGACTTGCAGCTGGTTGTGTGCGTGCCGGACGAGCGTCTGCCGTCTTTGATCCGGAATGTGGACTGCGTATATGCGTTTCGGCGCGAGGGGAACCGGATCTCGATGATTGGGATTGATAAAGGCGCGTATCTTAAGATGATGGAAGGATAAGAAGGCAGAGGGGCTGTCGGGAAAGAACAGCCCCCTGCCTGTTTGTTTTGCAGAAATTATTTTTTGGGAACCGTCACGCTTTTGACGGCGGAATAGCCGGAGGATTTTGTGCCTCCCGAAGGCAGGTTCACATAGGAGCGGATTTTGTAGTAATACGTTTTCCCGGCTTTGATCCCGGTATCGGTCCATTTCACGGTTTTGTTTTTGGAAATGGTTTTTACGTTTTTATAGCCTCCCTTTTTGGTACGGGAGCGGTATATTTGGTAGCCGTCCGCTTTGGCGTCGCGTTTCCAGGACAGTTTTATTTTTTTGGTTCCGGAGGCGGATGCTTTTTTTAGTTCCGGTTTTGCCATCTGGAGCTTTGCTTTTTGGACGGAAGTATAAGCGGAATGGTAATCCTTGCCGTTTACGGTGACAAATCCGCGGATTCGGTAGGTATTGGTCTGGCCGGGCGCCGGGGAGGCGTCTAAAAAGCTGACAGACGATTTGCCCCACAGCGTCTGAATCAGGCGGTATCCGTCGTTTCCCGACTTGCGGTAGATTTTGTATCCGTCTACGGATTTCTTTTTCCAGGATAACGTCACGGTTTTATAATTTTTGACTTTAAAGCCGCTCCATGCCGTAGCGGGGATGGTAAAGTCCGCGGATTTGATATCGGAATAAGCGGAATACTGATTTTTGCCGTTTAATTTCAGATATGCGCGTACTTTATACTGGTACAGCGTTCCGGGCGCGGCGGACGTATCCTCAAAAATAAATTCCCCGGCCGTTACGGAGGCCAGTTTTTGGAATGCGCCGTTTGCCCCTTCTGCCCGGTAAATCTGGTAGCCTTCGGCAGCGGCGGTTTCGTTCCACGACAGCGTTACGGAAGCGTAGCCGTTTTTTTGCGCGGTCAGGGAAGGCCTGCTTAAATGTTCTTCCGGCTTTGGGCACGGGGTTGCGGGCATATTGTTGTAGACCGGGATTTTGAATACAAATGCCTTGTTTAAAATGCCCATGTCCCGGTAGCTTTGCTGCACGGTTTTTCCTTCGTTGTCGGCCGCTAAAAGGTTCTGCATGTACTGGTGCCAGTACAGCCCGTCGTAGGAGGCGTCCACGTCGAATTTCTGCAGGTAAAGCGTATCCTGTCCCTTAAAGATAAAGTCGGAGGCGGTTGATTTTGCGCCGCCTTTTAACGCCTTATAGCGGGTATTCCAGCCGTTGGCCTTGGCTTCCTCCAGACCGCGGCGGTACACTTCCTCGCCGACGCCCGAAGCGCGCCGGTTAAAATAGTTGTAATAGCCCTCAAAGCCCGGGTAAGTTCCGGAGATCAGGGGAGAGTCCCCCTTGCTTCCCTGTTCCTGGCGGACGCGGCTGGCCAGAAAATAGGGGCTTACTTTCAGGCTTTTGCCGATTTTCATAAAAGCCTGGGAGTATGTAATTTTACCGCCGGATTTGTCCTCCAGCTTTTTATTTGCCATAAATGTGCCGCTTAAAATTTTTTCCACGCCGGCTTTGGTGTGGTGGCTGCCATAGACAAGCTGCTCAAACTGGAATACGGATTCTTCCGTTAAAAAATTCCGCGGATCCAGGTAATATTTAACAATGGCCTCGGACGCCTGCACCCAGTCGGTTCCGCTTTTAATGGTCCACGTACCGGTTTGGGCGTTGTAGTCGCCGGGTTTTGTGGATTTCCAGGTGTCGGGGTGGTACGTCTGCACCAGGTTCCGGCTGTCAGTCATTTCGGCTTTGAGTACGTCCGCCCATTCCAGCCCGGTGTTCATCGGCACAAAAGTCCAGTTCGGGTGCGCCTGCAGTAATTTTTTTAACATTGGGCGGTAGCTTTCCGGAAAGGAGGAAACCTTCGCGGCGTTTTTGGCGGCGCCGCGCCCAAATGACTGTACCGCATAAGCCGGCAGGTACTGCTCCTCCCATTCTGCGAGCCGGGCGTCTGCCGTTGCGACATAGCGGCTTTCAACATAGCCGCTGTATGCCGTACCGTTTACGGCAAATCCGATTTTAAACCAAAGGGTCTGTGTATCCCATACGGCGTCCGTCAGCGTTACCTGGGAGCCGCTGGGAAGGGTTTTTATGACTGCCGCGCCGGTGTCTGCCTGTTTATAAACGGGGATGTCTGCATCGTTTGTTAAGACGCCGTACAGCTCGTAGTCCTGTTTAAGCGCCGCAAAGGCGGCTTTGGCGCTTCCTTGTCCGGCGGCGCGGACAGGGACGGATATTCCCTGGAAAACGGTGATCAGCATGGCGGCCGCCAGCAGGAGCGTTGTGAGTTTCCTGATTGTTTTTGAGATCATTTTTTTGTTCCTTTCTTATCCGTAGTATTTTTTTATTATACTGTTTGAGTGGAAAGAGTGCAATATATTTTGCAGGATGTATTTACTGGAAAAAGAAAGGGGGCAGAAAAACCGCCCCCTTCAAATAAACTTTAATAATTTTCTGCGTGTATTTCAAAATAACTCTGCGGATGATTGCAGGTCGGGCAGATGTCGGGCGCTTTTGTCCCTACGACGATATGCCCGCAGTTGCGGCACTCCCATACCTTTACTTCGCTTTTTTCGAACACTGCTGCCGTTTCTATATTGTGCAGCAGGGCGCGGTACCGCTCTTCATGGTGCTTTTCAATTTCGCCTACCAGCCTGAATTTTGCCGCAAGCTCGGGAAAGCCTTCTTCCTCTGCGGTTTTGGCAAAGCCCTCATACATATCGGTCCACTCATAATTTTCCCCGTTCGCGGCAGCGGTAAGGTTCTCCTTCGTATCGCCGATTCCGTTCAGCTCCTTAAACCACATCTTGGCATGTTCTTTCTCGTTGTCCGCCGTTTTTAAAAACAGGGCGGCAATCTGCTCATAGCCTTCTTTTTTGGCAGCGGAAGCAAAGTAGGTATATTGATTTCTTGCCTGTGATTCCCCTGCAAATGCCGCTTTTAAATTTGCTTCGGTTTGTGTTCCTGCATATTTCGTTGTTTTCATTTTTTCCTCCTGATGGATTATATTTCATCACATATCCGCCGGCGTTTCGCCTGCGTGTGCAATGCTTGTGTGTTCGGATATTTCCCTGCTGACGGTGCACAAATCGCGGACGGACAAATCGTGGATATCCGTATTACCTGTAATTCTTGCAAATGTCCGCAGCTCCGCCGCAGAGCAGTTCAGGTAATTTTCTACCCGTTTTGCGGCAGTATCTATATGCAGCCGCCTGCGCAAATCCTCGTCCTGGGTAGCAACTCCGGCCGGGCACATTCCGGTGCCGCAGATACGGTACTGCTGGCAGGCGGCGGCTACCATTGCCGCGGAAGCAATTGCTACGGCATCCGCTCCTAAGGCAAGCGCCTTGGCAAAATCAGAGGATACCCGCAGCCCTCCTGTGATGACCAGATCGATGTCGGAACCGACGGAATCCAGATAGGCTCTCGCGCGGGAAAGGGCATAGATGGTCGGTACGCTGGTGGAATCCCGGATAATGGACGGGGATGCCCCCGTTGCCCCGCCCCGTCCGTCGATGGTGATGAAATCCGGCCGGGCGTATACGCAGAACGCCAGATCCCGTTCTATGTGTCCGGCAGCAATTTTAATGCCGATGGGGCGTCCTTCACTTCGCGCGCGCAGATCGCTTACCAGCGCTTTTAAATCATCCGCCGTGTTGATTCCCGGAAACCGGGAAGGGCTGATAACGTCTTTTCCGAGCGGCTTATTTCGGATTTTGGCAATTTCGGGAGTTACCTTGCCGCCCGGCAGATGTCCTCCCATACCGGGTTTTGTCCCCTGGCCGATTTTGATCTCAATGGCATCGGAGGATTTTAAGTTCTCGTCGGTTGCGCTGTACCGGTTCGGCACATATTCAAAAATATACTTATATGCGGCCTCTTTTTCCTCCGGCAGGATGCCGCCCTCTCCGCTGCACATCGCGGTACCGGCCGCCGCGCTGCCTTTTGCAAGGGCAATTTTCGTCTCTTTGGAAAGCGCCCCAAAGGACATATGCGAAATATAGACCGGCAGATTAAGCACCATTGGCTTTTGTGCGTGTTTTCCGATGACGGTTTGTAAGGATACCTCCGCGTGTTCGTCTAAGGGCATGGGATTTAACTGCGCTCCGAGTACAAGCACGTCGTCCCAGTCCGGCATTTTCATTTGCGTTCCCATTGCTTCAATGGCGGATTGTCCGGTCACGGCCATCCGGTGAATTTCCTTCATATACCGGTAATCGCTGTCTGTTTTCCGAAATTCCTTCGGATAGCTTAAATCCGGGGGCGCTTCGTCCGGGGAAGCGGGCCGGCGGGATTCCTGCGCCTGAAATTTGTCCTGCGGCTGTTTGCAGACAGGACATTCGGCCAGTTCGGAAAACGGCGCACCTTCTTTTTCCTCGTCGTACACATACCCGCAGATACTGCATTTGTAGATCATGGTCATTACCTCCTCTTATTGCTCTCTGCGTCCGGGACAGAGATAGAATTTTCTCCGATCTGATTTCGCAGATCGGAGTTTAAATTCCGAAAAAATATGTCGGCGTCCTTTGGTATTACAGATTACATTTTTACTTTCTTGCTCATGCCGCTTCCCGTAAGTTTTTTGAGGAACGCAGTTCGTTTTTTGCCCGTTTTGAGGGCCTTCGGTACCCGAACCGTTATGTTGGAACCGGTTTTCTGAAAGGCATTGCTGCCGATTTTTTTCACGCCGGTACCTTTAAAGGTTACCGTCTTTAGCTTTTTGCAGTTATAAAAGGCGTTCTTTCCAATCTGAGTTACATACTTTCCGATGGTAACGGAAGTAATTTTTTTGGCGTTTTTAAACGCCTTCTCATTAATCTGCACAACTTTGTACGTTACTCCCTGAATTTTTACGGTAGCAGGAATGGTGATTTTGGCGGCTTTTTTGTTGGTGCATTTGACTGCGGCTGCTGTTTTCTTTGCGGCGCTCAGTACTTTATACTGCACGTTTTTATAGGTAGTCTTATTTGTGTCAGGAGAGGAAGAAACTGTCTGCAGCGCGGCGTATGCCTTTTGCAGGGCGTCCGAAAGTCCGTTTAATGCTGCTGCGTCTGCTGTCTGCGGAGCGTTTACGGCAGCGAGGTAAGCGGCTTCAAATGTCTTCCAGGAGCTTTCGGTATAGGCCGAAGCGCCGTTTGCATAGGCGGCTTTGGCTTTTTCAATCGTTTCGCTCAGGAGCGTTCTTGCCTGAAGCAGCGCCTTTTGCAGGGCGTTTGCTTTGGCCTGATTCAGATCGTTTTGAGCAATCTGCAGGGCTTTTAATACACGAAAGACGTATCTGGCTCCTTCTTCTTCGGTCATGCCGTCCGGTATTTTTGCGGTTGCATTCCGGTAGGCGGTCTCAAAGGCGGTCTGCACATTCGCCGGGATATCGTTCGGAATGGATGCAATGTCTGCTTTGGCAATCTGGATGGCTTTTGTAAGTTCTGTCTGAAGGGCAGACATCGGTTTGATATTTAAAGCGGCGCCTGTGTCTGTAAGCGCGTCTTTTAACCGGTACATCACGGAGCGGCTGGCATCCTTGCTTTTGGCAACGGCTTCTGCTTTTGCATAGGCTTCTTCAAACGGTGCCGTGTTTTCGTACAAGCCGATATTGGCTTTCAGCTCGGTCATCTGTTCGCCCGCTTTTTTATAAGCGTCCATCAAAAGCGAGAATGCGGAAGCATAGAGGATTTCTGTTTTTTCGTGCGTGCGGTCAGTCTGGCAGGTGTACTGCTTTAAGCCGTCCGTATGCTCCGTAACCGCAGTCAGGATACGGCCCGTATCCCAGTTGTGCCCGGCGGGGAGGACGGAGCCTGTCTCAATCACGGCGTTGCAGTTGTCGCAGATTTTGTCTCCGGTGTAGCCCATTACTTCGCAGCCTGCAGATTTCTGGTTTTTTAAGGTAGTCCGGGCATGGCTGCAGCCGGGAGACGGCGCCGGGTGATCTTCCGATACATGGATGTCATAGGTTGTACCGTCAACCACTGCTGTGGTATAGCCTTCTCCGACTCCGGTAATGGTAAGGTTTGCCGTGCTGCTTTCTGCGGAGGGATTGATCATTTTGGTTCTGACATACCAGCGGTTTGTATCGTTGACGTTTTGGGTCTGGGTATACAACACCGCGATTTTGCCGCTTGCATCCAGGTAGGCGATCAGATAACTTTTTCCGGAAGTGAGTTCGGCGGTCTGTTTGTATCCCGGAATCGGGCCGTCTGTGGCAGAAGCATCTTTTTCAAACAGGGTCAGTCCGTATATGAAGTCTGTCAGCGCGCTGTCATAGCTGCTGTTGGCGTTAAAATTGGACTGTGTCTGATAGAAGATGATGTACCTGCCGCTTTGGATGTTGGAGATCCGAAAAGCATTTCCGTCCGGAACAACATTCATGTCGGAAGCCGTGCTTTCATAAAACTGCCCGGTCTGATTCCCGCTGTTTGTCAGGTACACGCCTGCGGCTTCGTTTAAAATCGTCCAGCTGTCTGCTCCGCTCTTTGTAAAGATAAACTCGGCTCTCGAAAGATCAAGGTCGGGATTGGGCGTTTCGGAAAAAGCATCCGAAAATGAGGAATTTGCCGTTCCCGTGTGATCGTACAGGGCAAGGGATGTACTTTTGGAAACGGAAACCGTTGCAATGGAAGCATCCGGCTGTACCGTTACGGTTCCTGCGCCGGTGTAATTGTTCCGGGTGTAGGAATCGTTTTTTTGGAGCTCTACCGGGATTTCGGACGGAAATTCCGTAACTGCACCGGTTTCATCCACAGCAAATCTGCTGTAGCGGATTGCACGGTGGCTTGGCTCCCACAAAAGCCCGACAGAGCCGTCCTGCAGCTCGGACAGGCAGGAATAGACAAAGGTGCCGTAGCCGCCCTGTCCGCCGGCAACGGGATGCCGTTCGATACATTCAAGCGTCCGGTCTTCGTCGTCATTGACCAGCAGCGTTAAGATCTGCCCGTTTGCACGGATATCGGAAGGCGCGGAAATCATAATTACCTGTTTGCCGTCGATTTCCCGGGAATAGGAAAGGGCGGACAGGTTACAGCCTTTGTGGATGGGAATGTCTGTCTGTACGGCAGTCCCGAACCGGTATGAACCGTCCGGCTGTTTCTTTGCGTCCGCATAGCAGAGATTTCCTACCGGAGCCATGTAACCTCCGTGCCTGAAAAACATGCGCAGCGTGCCGTCTTTTAATTCCACGATTTCATTTTCGGAGGAAGTGTCGATTTCGGTACCGGGAACGGTTGCCATATCTTCGGTACGCTGCCAGGAAGCACCGTTGTCTGTCGAATATATGATGCTCGCCGATTCGCGGCCCGGTTTCCAGTTATAGCAGCCGACAACGATATCACCGGATCTTGTCGTAATCCCTTTGCCGGGGGAAACCAAAAGAGCCTGATCGTTTTCGTCGTCGGAACGCTTGATCTGTGTATTTAATATAGTAGGATTTTCCCAGGTACGTCCGTTATCCTTAGAAGAAACCATAAACAGATAACCGGTTTCATAAACATGGAGCGCAGAATCGCCGTAAAATACATTCTGCTGGATTACGGTATCGCTGTCCACCTGCGTCTGCGTCAGCTCCGTAAGCGTTCCGCTGCCTTCGTCCGAATAGAGGTTGTACCATTCGTCGATGACATATTCCGACGGGGAATCGTCTTCCATGTTTAAAACAGGCGCAAACCCGTCCTCAAAATCACCGACATAATATTCGTAGTCTGCGTTTTCGGCATCCGGGCGGATTCTGGCTTTTGTCGTGTATTCCGTTGTGAGAGCAAGGCGCCATTCGCCGTTTACCTCTACATATCCGGTGCCGCAGCCCGGTTTGCGGAATTCGCCCATTGTAGTAACGCCGGTCGGGCAGGCATCTGCAATACAATAGACAGTGTTGTCCGGCCCGACCATAAGGGCAGGGTCAATGACGGTAGTTGCATCGGTAAAGGCATTTTGCCTGCTGTCCGGAAAATAAATCGGCAGGCTGTAGTACCAGGTTTTGCCGCCGTCTGCGGAAACGGAGGCGATGGTATCCAATCCACCGCCGTCCGGGGCTGAGCCATCTGCACTGATCCGGTCATACCTGGCGTCCGCAGCGGCAATCAGAGCGCCTGTTTCGGTCGTAACCAAAGCAGGGATACGGAAATTGTCGCTGTCTGCCGTACCCGCCGGAAAGGGGTCTCCCTTTGTAAAATTTTGGGCGCTTGCGCCGATGCTTCCGGCTTTTAGTAGCGGTTCGGATTTGACGTCTGCCAAAACCGGCGTTGAAAGCACCGGAAGCGCCGAACATGCCAGTGTATTGGCAAGAAAGAAGGCAAAAGCCCGTTTTTGGAGTGTAGAACAGGTTTTTGGTTTTTTCATGATAGTGTCCTCCTGATATATTTTGTTTTATATTATTATAAAAAACATTGGTTGCACTTACAATATGAAAATACAAAAATATGGTAATGATTTTTTTAATGCAGCCGTATGTGTTCGTATGGCACATCGGACAGGGAAGAACCTGGCCGGATGCCGCAGTTGCCAGAATCACTCTGCCATCCGTAAAACTACGGATCGGACAACGGTTTTGCGCACTTTTTGGCATTATGCGGATTTTCCTGCCGACGCTTTTACCAATAACATCATCGGCCGGCGCAATTCGTCCTGCATTCCCGGAATATGCATCATTTCTTCGGGCGGCTGTGCCTCTTCCACAGCGTTAAGTACAAAGCCGTTTTTTCGTAATCCCATCAATATTTGGGTGAGCGTGTGGTGCTGTTTTACCACATCGCACCCCAAAAAGCGTGTACGCCGCTCTCCCGGAATGAAATAATTGTCAACCGGCCAAAATTGAGGGGTTCCTTCTTCGGTATAAATCCAGTCTTGAAAAACGCCTGCGGTAAAAACCGGATGTTCCATATTAAAGATGAACACTCCGTCCGGTTTCAGGGTTTGATATACTTTAAATTGTTCAGATAAGGGAAGAACCGGGTACAACCCAATTATGATGTATGCTGTAG
>CAMSEJ010000013.1 GCA_947057405.1 uncultured Roseburia sp. | reverse complement strand
AGCGTGAGTTTGGGCGGAGACCGTATTTGTCACTTCCGAGGTAAGCAGCGCGGCCAATCGGCAGGCCAGTCAGTGGGTGACCAAATTCCCGACGGATGTGGCGAATTACTGTAAGGCAAACGGGAAGCGATCCGTTATTATGAGTGTAGACAAGCCGTATGATGTACAGCATTATGCAAATGCCGACGCGGTTCTGGCCGTATACGGCTGCAAAGGCTCAAGCGCAGACCCGACCGAAATCTTAAACGGCGGCATTACGACAACCGAAGTGGCGTTTGGCCCGAATATCACCGCAGGCGTGGAAGTGGCGTTTGGCGTATACGGCGCGTCCGGCAGGCTTCCGGTCCATATCTATGAATATGTGGAATCCGGTACGACCTATAACAGTAATATCGTATACGGGCGCGGGCACGGGCTCTTGTACGACCCGATCCGCGTAAGCGACCGGGCAGAGGCTATGATTGAAAAAATAGGCACGGTTGCCTGTACGCCGGAATGTAATCTGGCAATCCAGTCGGCGCTTTCTTACTACAATGCGCTGACGGATGACGAGAAAGCACAGGTCGGCAATTACAACGCGCTGCTTGCCGCAGCCGCGGAATATAACGCATTGAAGACAGAAGGCTTAGTCCAGGAAGCCGAAGCGGCCAAAGACGCAGCCGAAGCAGCCAGAGAAGAAGCCGTGGCAGCAAAGGACGAAGCCGAAGCAGCCAAAGACGCTGCAGCGGCAAAGGCCGGGGATGCCGAAACGGCAAGGGCAGCAGCCGAAGCGGCCAAAGCAGCGGCAGAAGCGGCGGCAGCGGAAGCGAAGGAAGCAGCCGATAAGGCAGCAGAGGATATGGAAGGCTTCGGGGAAATCGCAGAGCTGGTACAGGCCAAGGCAGACGCGGCAGCGGCCAAAGCCGAGGCAGCGGCGGATTGTGCCCAGGCAGCAGACGATGCGGCACAGGCGGCAGCGGCAAACGCCGACGCGGCACAGGCCAAAGCAGATGCAGCCGAAGCAGCCGCAGAGCTGGCACAGGGATATGCCGATGCCGTAAAAGGCGCGGTAGATGCGGCACAGGCGGCAGCGGACGCAGCGGGCGGCAGCGAGGAGGAAGCAAAGAAGGCCGAGCAGGCGGCAGCGGCAGCGCAGGCAAAAGCCGAAGCAGCCAAAGACGCGGCCGTTGAGGCAAGGATCCAAGCACAGGAAGTTCAAAAAGACGCAGCCCGGGCAATGGAAGATGCCAGAAAGGCACAGGAGGAAGCCGAAAAGGCCCAGAGCAGATCGGAGACGGCACAGGCAATGGCCGAAGCGGCACAGAAGGCTGCCGAAAAGGCACAGGCGCTGGCGGAAAAAGCACAGATGATGGCAGAGCTGGAAGTTGAACGGGCCAAGCTGGAAGCGGAACGGGCAAAAGCCGAGGTGGAAAGAGCCAAAGCGGAAGTGGAGCTGGCCAAAGCCGAGGTGGAAAAGGCAAAGGCAGAGGTGGAAAAAGCGAAGCTGGAAGCACAGAAATCAGCAGAAGCCGCCGCTGCAACCAAGAAGATGTTAGACGATTTCAACGCCAGTATGAGGGACGAATCGGCAATTTGGATGGGCATATTGGATGAAATGCTGGCAGCGCAGGAGAAGACGAAGATTACAACCGCCAAATCCAAATACACTGTAAAGGTCGGCAAAAAAGTCAGGCTTAAGGCAAAATCCTCCGACGGCAGCAAGCTGACCTATCGCTCTTCCAACAAAAAGGTTGCCAAAGTAGATACAAAAGGAACCGTAAAGGGAATCAAGAAAGGAACAGCAACCATTACCATAAAAGCAAACGGCGTGAAAAAGAAAGTCAAAGTAACCGTGAAATAAAGAATCGAAGCGTGTTTGCCCTGCCGGGACGGAAAGTTCTGGCAGGGCGCGCTTTTTATCCGGGATTCCTTGATTTTGCGCCGGGCTTATATTAAAATGGACAGTAACCTGTCTGCAAGAGGCGGGAAAATGAAATTTTATGTCAGGAGGATAACGATATGAAAGCAAGACGATGGTTCGCTTTGCTGCTGTCTGCTGCGCTGGCGGTCACGACCGCGGCTTCGGACGCGGTGTGGGCGGAAGGCACGGACGGTTTTGATACGGCGTATGTACAGGATACAACAGAGGTGACCGGGATTTTTTCGGATTTGCCGGACAACGGCGCGCTGTTTGCGGGATATGTGGAGGAAGCGTTTCTGGGAGAGGATTCCGTTTCGGTATACGGAGAGCTTGCAGAAGGCAGGCTGACCGGGACGGATCAGAAGGCATACGAGGTTTTAAAGCGCGGGATTCAGCAGATTGCAGAAGGAGGGCAGCCCGATACCAGGATTACCGTGTCTTTGGAAGAGCTGGGCGTGACAAAGACCGCCTGGTCGGCAGAAGAGCTTGGCGTTGACAGTATCGTGGAGGGCAACGCCATCACAAGGGAAGCCGTGACTGCCTGGATGGTGCAGAACACACCGGATATCAACAAGGTTTTGAGTTACTTAATGGTGGATTGCCCGTTTGAACTGTACTGGTTTGATAAGACGGTGGGCGTTTCCGTATCCGGCCCGCAGATGGGGGCATCCTCACAGGACGGGGAAAACTGGCTGCTTAGTCCGAAATCCGGGATTACTTACCAGTTCTGCGTTGCAGAGGATTACCGGGACGATTCCGCGGACAGCCCGGAATATGCCGTGGACGCCTCTCTGCCGCAGACGGTACGGCAGGCAGCCGATCGCGCAAAGGAAATCGCAGCCAAATATGCGGGCTATGGGGATCGGGAAAAGCTTGCCGCCTTCCGGCAGGAAATCTGTGATCTGACTTCTTATAATCACGAAGCGGCATCGACGGAAGGAACGGCATACGGAAATCCCTGGCAGCTGGTATGGGTGTTTGACGGGGATGCATCCACCTCCGTCGTATGCGAAGGCTATGCAAAGGCGTTCCAGTATCTGTGCGATTTATCCCGGTTTGAAAGCCCTGAACTTAGATGCTACACCGTTTCCGGGGTAATGGCAGGCGGTACGGGCGCAGGCGGGCATATGTGGAATATTGTAACGATGGATGACGGCAGGAATTATATTGCGGATATCACCAACTGCGATACGGGTACCGTCGGCGCGGACGGCGGGCTGTTCCTGGCGGCGGCAGGCGGCAGCGTACAAAACGGCTATACCGTGCAGGCAGCGGGGCAGCAGGTGAGCTATCGTTATGACGCGCATATGCCCGGCATGTACGGGGATATCCTGGAGATTTCTCCGTCGGCATATACAGCGGGACAGCCGGGGGACGATAATCCGACTTACGGCGTCTACGGCGAAAACGTGACATGGAATCTGTCTTTGGACGGGACGCTGGCTCTGGACGGCGCAGGGGCTCTGCCGGATGCGGAAAAAGCCGAAGATGTACCGTGGCATCCGTACCGCAGCCAGATCAAGCGCGTTACGGTGGGAGAAGGAATCACCCATATCGGCAAAATGGCATTTTATGAATGCCGGAATCTGGAAGAAGCCGTTTTGCCCGACAGCCTGCTGACGATTGGCAGCCTGACGTTTTCTTTTTGCGGGAAACTCAAAAAGCTGACGCTTGGCTCACAGATTACCCGGATCGGGGATCTGGGATTTATGGAGTGCAAGTCGCTGACAGAGCTTTCGCTTCCCGCAACGCTTGCTTATCTGGGCAATCAGGTGTTTTACAGGTGCCAGGCGTTAAAGGATATCTGGTTCGCCGGCCCGTGTCCGGCTTTTGAGAATAAAGACGTATTTCAGTATACTGCCGTAACCCTGCATTATCCGAGTGAGCAGCGTGAAGGCTGGGATCGGCTGAAAAATTCCTGGTCGGGTGTAACAAATGTTTCGTTTAGCGCCTACTGCGCCGATCATGTATGGGAAGCCGGTTACCGGGTTGACAAGAACGCGGGCTGTACTGCACCCGGGCTGCAGTCCATTCACTGTACGCTGTGCGACGAAGTAAAGGATCAAAAGGAAATTCCGGCAACCGGTCACCAATATGCCACGAGCGTTACGAAAGCAACGACTGTAAAGCCGGGCGGTATTGTAAAAAGATGCTCCGTATGCGGGGAAGCTTTTTCTACCGTGCTTTACAGCCCGAAAACGGTAACGCTGGCAAAAGAAACCTATACATACTCGGGGAAGGAATTAAGTCCTGCCGTTACGGTCACGGATTCCAGGGGAAATGAGATTTCCGCTTCGGATTATACGGTATCCTACAGCGGAAACCGGGCCGTCGGAACGGCTCTTGCAACGGTAACATTCCGCGGGAATTACGAAGGAACACTCAGCGCGTCATTTGTCATCAATCCGAAAGGCACCTCGCTTTCCAAGCTGAAGGGAAAACCAAAAAAAATTGAGGTCAAATGGAAAAAACAGACTGCCCAGACAAGCGGGTACCAGATTCAGTACGCGTTAAAGAGTAATTTTAAGGGCGCCAAAACGATAAAGGCTGCAAAGCCGAAGACGCAGTCGAAGACCGTGTCAAAGCTCAAAGCCAGGAAAAAGTATTATGTAAGGATACGGACCTATAAGACTGTTCAGGGAAAGACCTATTATTCCGAATGGTCGAAAGCGAAAAGTGTAAGGACCAAATAGGACAAAACGGGGATTCGGTAAGCATGGCAGCCGCTTTTGCCGGCGGTCTGCCGGCGCCGGATTCTCTGCTGTTCTGTTATATTGGCTGTGAACGGTTACGTTCCTTTGCAGTTGATAAAATTTAGCGTTGACATCACTCCGTTCCTGTGCTAGACTATATGCAGTCAGACATAAAGCAAAGTCAGAGATCAAAGAGAGTACCATAAAAAGGTTCCTTACAGAGAGTCATCGGCCGGTGGAAGATGACAGGAATGTTTTACGGGAATGGGTTTGTGAGACGCAAAGCGAATCAGAGTAGCGGATGCCGTGTTCCTCACGTTACAGGGGTGAGATATGGAAGAGATTCCGTATCAATAAGAGACTGTGCGACAGGTGGCGAGTATTTTCCGGTTCCGGGGAATACTTTTTTTGTTTTGCGAAAAAGACCGTCTGCGCATGGTGAATACCGGGTGGCACCACGAGCAAATCGTCCCGGACATTTTGGCGTATCGGCTGAAATGTCCGGGATTTTTTGATTGGAAGGAAATAATAAAACATTTTATCAGAAAGGTGAGGGAACATGGAGCAGAAACAGATTTTATAGGAAGGCCGAACGGGTTATTACGGCGCATATGGCGGACAGTTTGTAGCGGAATCGCTGATGAATACACTAAAGGAGCTGGATCGGACGTTTGAGGCGGCCAGAAGGGATCCGGAATTTTTGAAGGAATATCAGTATTATTTAAGGCAGTATGTGGGCAGGGAAACGCCGCTTTATTATGCGGAGCGCCTCAGTGCGGCGTGCGGGACGAATATCTATTTGAAACGGGAGGATTTAAACCATACCGGGGCGCATAAAATCAACAATGTAATCGGGCAGCTTCTGCTGGCAAAGAGGATGGGCAAAAAGAAGGTAATTGCCGAAACCGGAGCCGGGCAGCATGGCGTGGCGACGGCAACCGGGGCAGCGCTGTTTGATCTGGCGTGTGTCGGCGGAGGCTCCAATGCAATCGGCATGTTTGCGGATTTTATAGAAGAAACGGGTGTGGAACTGATCGGCGTGGAAGCGGCGGGGAGAGGAATTGAAACCGGGGAGCACGTTGCGGCGATGGCAAAAGGAAAGCCCGGGACGCTGCATGGGATGTATTCTTATCTGCTGCAGGATGAAGACGGAAACATTCAGCTGGCATATTCGGTATCGGCAGGGCTTGATTATCCGGGGGTCGGGCCGGAGCATGCATATTTAAAAGACAGCGGGCGGGCGCAGCAGGAGGCAGGAGCAGATGTGATTGAGCTGGGGATTCCGTTTTCGGATCCGATTGCGGACGGGCCGGTGATCCAGAACGCTTCTTATACGTCTGTCTGCAAAGGGACAAATTTGAAAAAGGTATTTGGCATGATGGAGGAAATCCGTAAGGAGGGCGTTTCCGTTCCGGTGGTATTTATGATGTATTACAATACGATTCTAAGCTATGGGCCGGACGCTTTTGCAGAGAAATGCAAAACGGCGGGCGTAGACGGCGTCATTGTTGCGGATCTGCCGTTTGAGGAACAGGGGTCTTTGCAGGCGGCGCTGAAAAAAGCAGACGGGGCGATTCTGATTCAGTCGGTGTCCCCGGTGTCAAAAAGCCGCATTCCGGTCATTTTAAAGAACGCCGCAGGGTTCTGCTGCGTGTCTTTGATGGACGCGGCCGGGCAGGAGGGAGGCGTTTGCGGGGATATGCGCAGATATTTAAGCGCGGTGCGGGCGGCCTGTGACATTCCGGTTATAGCAGAAATCGGTGCCTGCGCGCCGCATACGCCTGCGCCGGTGCGGGAGCTGACAGACGGTGTGACGGCCCGAAGCCATCAGATCCGCCTGTTGGAGCAGACCGGATATGACATCGGGGCGGTGCAGAAATTCTGCATTGATTTTCGGAAAAAACTGCAGCAGGAGGTCGGAACGGAAGGATGCCTTGAGGGCGCCTAACCGGTGAGGCGGCGTAATTTCCATGCTCTGGCAAGGCTGAACAGAAACGCGGTGATGATGATTCCAAGCGTATTGGAGATGCCGCTGTTCGGCGTGATTCCGATTACGGCGGACAAAAGGATTGCTCCGGCATAAAAGATGCAGGCAAACAGTTCCGCAAATGCATGTCCGCGCTCAATCAAATTGAACAGACCGCCTGCAAAAAGCAATCCGAAATAAACACGGTACAAAAAAAGGGGCGTGATCCGAAGGGCGCCGTTTACGGCGAGGAAGCCAATCAGGCCGGCCACGCACATAAATACGCCGATCCATTTGGTGATCCGAAACCCCATGGAGCGGGGGACCGTGCTGCCGTCCCACAACAGGACGCCCGTTTTTTGGGCAAGTTCTCTGGCAGACGGCGTGAATGTACTGTTGGTCAGGACGGCGGCAATATCACAATCGTAATATTTTGCTCCGGCGAAGGCTTCCTGGACGGCTTTATTGCCGACGGGACGGGAATAGTATTTGCATTGGATGCCATAGGTTTTGCCTTCTTTGACGGCAAGGATGTCAATTCCCTGATCGCCGCTGGAGCGGGTGACGTTTATTTTGGAAAATCCCTTTCGTTTTAATAATTTCGCGCATTGGTATTCGTATTCGTAGCCGGTTCGGTTTGTGTTCATTGGTACCTCTTTTGTGTCGGTTGGATTGGTATGCTTACGGTTGGACTCTTCAGCTGATACGCTCAGTTTAACATAAGTTCTTCCTGTCTGACAAATACTATTTGCACATGGCTTTTTGCTTGCGCAATCTTTTGTCTTTGTGTATAATAAAAAAACAAAAAAGAAAAGAGGAACGAATTATGCCAGAAAACAGTACATGCAGCAGCGCTTCTGCCTGCAGCAAAGAAAGCTGTGAGGGCTGCCCGGGCAGCACATCGCAAATCACAACGGAACCCGTCAATGCTTTATCCTCCGTGAAAAAGGTGATTGGCATTGTCAGCGGCAAAGGAGGCGTCGGCAAGTCGTTTGTGACGGCGTCTCTTGCGGTCGCAATGAAGAACGCAGGGTTTGAGGTCGGTATTTTAGACGCCGATATTACCGGTCCGTCCATTCCTAAAATGTTTGGACTTCACGGCCCGGCATACGGTACGGATGACGGCATGTATGCCATGCCGGCGGAAAACGGGATTAAGGTGATGTCAATTAACCTGCTGATGGATGATGAGGAAGCCCCGGTCATCTGGCGGGGACCGGTTATCGGCGGGGCGGTAAAGCAGTTTTGGACGGATGTAATCTGGGGGGACCTGGATTATTTGTTTGTGGACATGCCGCCCGGAACCGGGGATGTTCCGCTTACCGTATTCCAGTCCCTTCCGGTAGACGGGATTATCATTGTGACTTCTCCGCAGGAGCTTGTACAGCTGATTGTGAAAAAAGCGTATCATATGGCGGAGATGATGCACATTCCGATCCTTGGGATAGTGGAGAATTTCAGCTATATCAAGTGCCCGGACTGCGGAAAGGAGATGCGTATTTTCGGGGAAAGCCATGTGGACGAGGCTGCGGCAGAGCTCTTTCTGCCGGTATTCGGGAAAATCCCGCTGGACCCGGAAGTTGCAAAGGCTGCCGATGAGGGCAGGTTCCATGAGACGGACAATCCTTATATCAAGGCAGCGGTTGACGCGCTGCGGTAAGCGGCGGCAGTACCAAAAAGAGAGGATTCGGGGAACGTTGAAAATTTTTTATCTGCGGCGCCGGCTGTATTTACAACACCTGCGCCGCTTGCTGCCGGGGCATTCGTTTTGGTGTTTAGAGCGTGTTTTAAACACGCTCTGATGCACCACCATTTATGCTTCCACGCCATAAGACTGTATTTTCCAGTTATTTTCCTGTTTCACCAGCCCAAAGGTTAAATACAGAAACATGTCTTCGTAGTCACTGTCTCTAAATTCCAGGAAAACAACATATGTTCCGTTTTCCGCTTTTTTGTCGTCTGTATCGGACAATCCTTTTACCGTAAGATCGCTGATCGAACCGGTGCCTTCATATCTGTCAATTTCTCCGGTATAAGTATTTGCGAGGAATTTCTGCATGACGTCAATGTTTCCATTAAAGTATGCCGCTGCAAAGTTATCTACAATGGTTCTGATTTCCTGACAATCTTCATCGGACAGATATTCGTTTGCCGTATCCGGGCTGCCGCTTTTTATGTCATCTGCTGCTGCAGAGAGCGCAAAGGTATCCGCAATCACAGGCAGTTCCCGTCCCCAGCCCTCTTCCAGCTCAGCCGGATAAGAATAGAAGATTACCCATACGTCATGTTCGGACCCTTTCAGGCTGGCATGATATACCAAATCCCCGTCCTGGTAGCCTTCCTCTGCCGTATAACCGTATTCTTCCAGGTTCCGGGAAACGGAATCGATCGAGCTATCTTTATAATGCGTTACCCAAAGCTGAACCTGCTCATTGAATACCGCCGTCCATGTACTGGAATCGGACTGCTTCCATTCGTTATCAGGCAGATAGATGGAATATCCGTCACCAACTGCAAGCGTAGCCTGCTTTTGCTCCGTTTCTCCCTCTTTGGAAAAGGTAAGCATGGTTGTATTTTTGGGCGTATCATCCCCGGCTGAAGAATCCGCGTCCGGCGCCTGTTCGGCTTGCGCTGTTTCCTCCTTCGGCCGGTCGGATGCATTCTGTATCCTGTTGTTTGCTGTATGCTCTGTTCCCGTATCCTGTATTGCGGCAGAACAGCCTATAAGCGTTCCAAAACTGATTGTTAAAATGACGGCACAGATGAATACGCCAATTCCGTTTCGCTTTCCTTCTTTCATCAAAATATTTTTAAAACGTTTTTTCATAATTTTTTTCCCTCCATAAAATTGCGTTGTGAATGCGGTTTTTCTGGCGCATTGCTTATGAAGCATGGACAGCAAGGTTTCCGTATACGCTTTCCGTGCGGCAAAACCCGTATCTTTTGTCACTCGTTCATCGCAGGAGAGTTCCATATCAATCGTGGCCTCCTTCTGCATGATCCAGATCAGCGGGTTAAACCAGTGAACGGCATTCGCTGTCACAAAAAGCAGTTTAAGATATACATCTCCCCGTTTTAAATGAACCAGCTCGTGCTTTAAAATAAAAAACAGTTCTTCGGGGCTGTAGTGTTCATTCGGTAAAACTAAAACAGGTTTCAAAAAACCGATTATCATAGGGCTTTCTGCTTCGGAATATTCTATAACGCGTACTATGTTTCTTATATTCAATTCGCGTTTTAGTTTCTCGGTCTGACTTAAAACAGATACATTCTCTGTGCTTCTTCCCTTGTTCCGCAATTGATGCCTGTAGTAAAAATAACTTGTAAAATGTACGGACAGCAGAATCAAACTGCCGATGAACCAGACATAAGCCGCGATATCAAGTATGCTGAAACCGGTATTGCTGTGTTTGGTCCGTGTCTGAATAGGAGCGGTCATCTGCGCCGGCAGCTCAACCACAATCCGCCGATAGGGTATCGCTGTGTCAGCCGGAGTGTCCGTATCGTTTTCTTTTTGCCCGGATACGGTTTGATTTTGCGCCTCCGGCATCTTCCGGACAAGCTGCCCGCCTGCTCCGCTAAAAGGAATAAGCAGCCTGGCTGCAAGAAAAATCCATATCAGGTACTTCCACTTTGCGGCATATCTTTTATTTAAAAAGGGGGTCAGCAAAATCAATACGAAAATGATCAGTCCGGCCGATACCGAGCTTCCCAAAATGAATAAAAATAAATTTGCCATCACTCATCCTCCAATTCATCCAAAAATTCTCTGAGCTCTTCAATATCAGAATTTTTTATCTCCCTGTTGTTGTATAAGGTAGCGATCATATTCTGTATGGAATTATTGTAAAGCTTTTCTAAAAAATGTTTGCTCGCTTTGGCCTTGTATTCATTTTCCGAAATGATCGAAGTATACAGATTACTTCCGGTCGAACGGTCACAGTCGATAAAGCCTTTATCGGCCAGTCTTGCCAGGGATGTCATTAATGTAGAGAGCTGCCACCTCCTTCGTCCCTGCAATTCTTTTAAAATAAAATTTGAAGTGACGGGATGTTCATGATCCCAGACCACCTGCATGATTTCCAGTTCCGCTTCTCCCAGCTTTTTTTGAGCATTTCCCATGTATTTACACCTCCGTTATACGTTTGTATAATTTATTATACGCACGTATAACGGAGCTGTCAAGTGAAAGTGCAATATTTTTTTATAAAAAGAAAAGCAGAGCATCTGTCTGTAAGGAACAGATACTCTGCCGAAATTTTGCCGGTTTTCGTATACTGATATCATTTGTTTTAACCGGGAGCATCCCTGCCCGGCAGTACCGCGTTTAACAGAATACCGGCCAGCGCGGCAGCGGCCAGTCCGGTCAGCGTGACAGAGGCTGTCCCGACCGTGAATGTGATCCCGTCCGAAAATCCGAGTCCGGAGACTAAAATAACTGCCGCGATGATCAGATTTCTGGATTTGGTAAAATCGACCTGGTTTTCCACTACGTTGCGGACGCCGATTGCGGAAATCATTCCGTACAGCATAAAGCTGACGCCGCCAATGATTGCGGAAGGCAGGGAGCTGATCAGTTCCGCAAATTTGGGCAGGAAGCTGAGCGCAATCGCATAGCAGGCGGCAAGGCGGATGACTTTGGGGTCATGAACCCTGCTCAGTTCCAAAACGCCGGTATTTTCTCCGTAAGTTGTATTGGCAGGGCCGCCGACCATTGCGGAAAATGAGGTGGCAAGCCCGTCTCCGGCCAGCGTGCGGTGCAGCCCCGGATCCTCGATGAAATTTTCGCCTACAGTTGCGGAAATGGCGGACATGTCGCCGATATGCTCCATCATGGTGGCAAGCGCGATCGGCGCCATGACCAGGATGGCGGTTATGTCAAATTTACACCATTCAAAAGGCGGAAGCCCGACCCAGGAAGCGGCTGCAACATTGGTGAAATTTAAAATTGCAGAGCCGTCCGGGTTCGTAAAGCCGCAGGCATTTAAAACGAGCGCCGCGGCATAGGAAATGACCACGCCGAGCAGGATGGGGATAATACGGAACATCCCTTTTCCCCAGATATTAAATACGATGATAACGGACAGTGCCGTCAGCGCCAGAAACCAGTTTGCGGAGGCATTTGCTACCGCGGACGGCGCAAGGCTCAGACCGATACAGATAATGATCGGGCCCGTCACAACCGGGGGCAAAAAACGCATTACCTTGCGGATGCCCGCCAGCTTGATTATCAGGGCAAGCGCCAGGTATAAAAGCCCGGCTGCCACAATGCCGCCGCAGGCGTAAGGCAGCCGGGCCCCCATGGGCATGTCCGCAAAAATGCCCGTGTTTAAGTTTGCGACAGCGGAAAATCCGCCCAAAAAGGCAAACGAAGAGCCGAGAAATGCCGGCACCTTAAATTTGGAGCATAAATGGAAAAATAAAGTCCCCACTCCGGCGCAGATCAGCGTGACCTGGACGGATAACCCTTCCCCGCCAAAATAATTGTTGACTAAAATCGGGACTAAAATCGTTGCACCGAACATGGCAAACATATGCTGCAGCCCTAACAGCAGCATTTTTGGGATGCCGAGGGATCGGGCGTCGCGGATGGGGGCGCTGCTTTGTTCCGTCAGCATGTCTGCGGTTTTGGGTAGGTGACGCCGAACGTCTCTACCGTCATTTTTTTGATTTTCTGTTCTGTTTTGGGGCGGTCATTGCCGTCCACCGGGGTTTTTGCAATGCTGTTTACGGTTTCCATCCCTTCCGTAATTTTGCCGAATGCCGCGTAGGCGCCGTCTAAGTGCGGGGCGTCCCGGTGCATGATAAAAAACTGGCTTCCGGCAGAGTCCGGCATCATGGAGCGCGCCATGGAAAGAACGCCGGCGGAATGCTTTAAATCATTGGAAAAACCGTTCTGGGCAAACTCGCCTTTGATTCCGTAGCCCGGGCCGCCCATGCCGGTTCCTTCCGGATCGCCGCCCTGGATCATAAAGCCCTTTATCACGCGGTGGAAAATCAGCCCGTCGTAGAAATGGCTTTCTGCAAGGCTGATGAAGTTGTTAACCGTATTCGGGGCAATGTCCGGGTAAAGCTCGGCCTTCATAATCGCTCCGTTTTCCATTTCGATTGTAATAATTGGATTTTGTGCCATGTTGAAACCTCCTGAAATTTTCTGGGGAATATTGTAGCATATTGTGGAGAAAAAACAAGGGGAAATGGCATGATTTGGAAAAAATGCGCTATCTTTGTACCCGCGCCCCTGCGCCGCCCACAAGCGCTTCCACTTCCTTTTTGCTCACCATGCTGGTATCTCCCGGCGTCGTCATGGCCAAAGCGCCGTGCGCCGCGCCGTATTCGACTGCCGTCTGCGGATCATTTGTTTCCATCAGCCCGTATATCAGGCCCGATGCAAAAGAATCCCCGCCGCCCACACGGTCCAGGATTTCAAGCCCTTTATATTCCTTTGACCGGAATATGGCGCCGTCGGCCCAGCAGATGGCGCGCCAGTCGTTTACGGTGGCCGTTTGTACGGTGCGCAGCGTTGTGGCCACGACTTTAAAATTCGGATAAATTTTTGCCGCCCGGCTTATCATGTCCCGGTAGCCGTCCGGATTGAGCTGTTTGAAATCGGAATCGTTTCCTTTTACCTCAAGCCCCAGGCATGCCGTAAAGTCCTCTTCGTTTCCGATCATGACATCGACATAGGATGCAATTTCCTGATTGACCTGCTGCGCCCGCTTTTTTCCGCCGATGGCTTCCCACATGGACGGGCGGTAATTTAAGTCGTAGGAAACGATGGTGCCGTATTTTTTTGCGGTTTTGATTGCGGCAAGGACGGTTTCGCAGGACTGTTCGGAAAGCGCCGCGTAAATGCCGCCGGTATGCAGCCAGCGCACGCCGAGCGTGCCGAAGACGGATTCAAAATCAAAGTCCTTTGGAGCGGCTTTTGAAATGGCGGTATTGGCGCGGTCGGAACAGCCCTTTGCACCTCGGATGCCAAAGCCCCGTTCTGTAAAATTGATCCCGTTTCGGCAGATCCGCCCGCTCCCGTCGGTCTGCATCCAGCGGATTAGGGAGGGATCGACGCCTCCCTGCAGGATCAGATCTTCTAAAAGCATTCCGACTTCGTTGTCGGCAAATGCCGTTAAAATTGCGGTATGCATGCCGAAGCATCTGCGCAGCCCGCGCGCGACATTGTATTCTCCGCCGCCTTCCCATACGCGGAAATTCCTTGCCGTGCGGATCCGGCCTTCTCCGGGATCGAAGCGCAGCATGACTTCGCCGAGGGATATGGCGTCAAACCGGCAGTCTTTTTTGGGTTTGATATGAAAATCCATTTTGGTTCCTCCTTGTGTCGGGATGTGTTTTTATATAGTTTCGTTTGCCGGGGGGATTCTTATGCACGGGCGGCGGAAAAATTTTGCATCCGGCAGTATGGAAGGGAGCCGAAACGGGCAGAATGTGAGTGAGAAAGGAGACGGTGCTGTTGAAGGATTTTCTGGATGAAAATTTTCTCCTGGACACGGAATGCGCCAGGAATTTATATCATACGTATGCAAAGGAAATGCCGATTTTGGATTACCACTGCCATATTGATCCGAAGGAGATCGCGCAGGACAGGCGGTTTCGGAATATGACCGAGCTCTGGCTCGGAGGGGATCATTACAAGTGGAGGCAGATGCGCTTAAACGGCGTGGAGGAGTATTTTATTACCGGGGCCGCTCCGGCGCGGGAAAAATTTCAAAAATGGGCCGAAACGCTGGAAATGCTGATTGGAAATCCCTTGTACCATTGGTCGCATCTGGAGTTAAAACGTTATTTCGGGTACGGCGGATGCCTAAACGGGGAAACGGCAGAGGAGGTCTGGCAGCTTTGCAATGCAAAGCTGAACGAACCGCAGATGAGCGCGCGGGGAATCATCCGGCAATCCGGCGTTGCTTTGATTTGCACGACGGACGATCCGGTGGATTCGCTGGAATGGCATAAAAAATTAAAAGACGATGCGTCTTTTGCCGTCCGGGTGCTTCCGACATGGCGTCCGGATCGGGCGGTAAAGATTGGGGAGGCGGGTTTTTCGGATTATATCGGGCGGCTGGGCGAGGCGTGCGGCGCTCGGATTGTAAGCTTTGCAGGGTTAAAGGACGCACTCAAAAAACGGATGGATGCGTTTGGGGATATGGGATGCGTGATTTCCGATCATGGTCTGGATTATGTGATGTATGCCCCCATGCCGCAGGAAAAGGCAGAGGCGGTTTTTGAGAAGGCACTGAAGGGAGAGGCATTGGAGCACGGGGAAATTGCGGGCTATCAGACGGCGCTTTTGCTGTTTTTGGGCAGGGAGTACTGCCGCAGGGGCTGGGTGATGCAGCTTCATTACGGGTGCAGGCGCAATAATAACCGGGCGATGTATGAAAAGCTGGGGGCGGATACGGGATTTGACTGCATCGGGAACGGTGCGCCGGTGGATCAGCTTGCCGGGTTTTTGGATGATCTGGCAGGGACGGACGAGCTGCCGAAGACGATCTTGTATTCCCTGAATCCGAATGACAATGCAGTGATTGGCACGCTTGCCGGATGCTTCGGGGATTCTTCCGCTGCAGGAACGGTGCAGCAGGGGGCGGCATGGTGGTTCAATGATCATAAGGACGGGATGCTTTTACAGCTGAAGTCGTTTGCGAATCTGGGCGTGCTGGGGAATTTTGTGGGGATGCTGACGGATTCGAGGAGTTTTTTGTCTTATACCAGGCACGAATATTTCCGGCGTATTTTGTGCGCGCTTTTGGGCGGCTGGGTGGAACACGGGGAGTACCCGTATGACGAA
>CAMSEJ010000012.1 GCA_947057405.1 uncultured Roseburia sp. | reverse complement strand
TAAGCTGTGCGGAAAAAGCGGCAAAAATCCGCAAATCCGAAGAAAAAGCCAAAACCAACCTTCTGGCGAAGCAGAAGTTTTCGTTCGACTCCAACGGCAAGCTTGCCAACTGCGAAAGCCGGGACGCTTCAAACTGCGAGATTTTCATTGTGGAAGGAGATTCCGCGGGCGGTTCGGCAAAAAGCGCAAGGGATCGGAATTTTCAGGCGATCCTGCCGATTCGCGGCAAGATTCTGAATGTGGAGAAGGCGAGCATTGACAAGGTTTTGGCCAATGCGGAAATCAAAACAATGATCAATGCGTTTGGCTGCGGGTTTTCGGAAGGGTACGGCAATGATTTTGACATTACAAAGCTGCGGTACGATAAGATTATTATTATGGCGGACGCGGACGTGGACGGCGCGCATATTTCGACGCTTTTGCTGACGTTATTTTACCGCTTTATGCCGGAGCTGATTTTTGAAGGACATGTCTATATCGCGATGCCGCCTCTTTATAAGGCGATCCCGTCCCGGGGGAAGGAAGAATACCTCTACGACGACGCTGCTCTGGAAAAATACCGCAGGCGGCACAAAGGAAGCTTTACGCTGCAGCGTTATAAGGGACTCGGCGAAATGGACGCCGACCAGCTCTGGGAGACGACGCTTGACCCGAAGACACGGATTTTAAAACGGGTAGAAATTGAAGATGCCAGGATGGCGTCCGACGTGACGGAAATGCTGATGGGGACGGACGTACCGCCGCGCAGGGCATTTATCTATGAGCACGCGCAGGACGCCGCGCTTGACGTATAGGAAGGGGCAGGACGAAATATATGGAAACAGAACAGATTATCCGGACCGAGTATTCGGAGCTGATGCAGAAATCGTACATTGATTATGCCATGAGCGTGATTATCGCGCGGGCGCTGCCGGATGTGCGCGACGGGTTAAAGCCGGTGCAGAGAAGGACGCTTTACGATATGTACGAGCTTGGGATTCGCTACGACAAGCCGTACCGCAAATGCGCCCGTATCGTGGGGGACACCATGGGTAAATACCACCCGCACGGCGACAGCTCCATATACGAAGCGCTTGTCGTCATGGCGCAGGAATTTAAAAAGGGGCTGCCCCTTGTGGACGGGCACGGCAACTTCGGATCGATCGAAGGCGACGGCGCCGCCGCTATGCGTTATACGGAGGCAAGGCTTAAAAAAATCACGCAGGAGGCGTATCTGGCGGATTTGGACAAGAATGTCGTGGATTTCGGACCCAACTTTGACGAGACGGAACGGGAGCCCGTCGTACTGCCCGTAAAGGTACCGAATCTTTTAATCAACGGCGCAGAAGGGATTGCGGTCGGTATGGCGACCAGCATTCCGCCGCATAATTTCGGGGAAGTCATCGAGGGCGTGAAAGCATATATGAAAAATCCGGACATCAATACGGAACAGATGATGGAGTACATCAAGGGGCCGGATTTCCCGACCGGGGGGATTGTCGTAAACCGGGACGATCTGCTGCAGATTTATGCGACCGGGACGGGAAAGGTAAAAATCCGGGGCAGGGTAGAGGTGGAACACGGCAAAGGCGGCCGGGACCGGCTGGTTATCACCGAAATCCCGTATACGATGATCGGCGCCGGGATCGGCAAATTTTTAAATGACGTGTACGGGCTGGCGGAGTCGAAAAAGACAACGGATATTGTGGACATTTCCAACCAGTCCTCCAAAGAAGGCATCCGCATTGTGCTGGAGCTAAAACGCGGCGCCGATACCGAACGTCTCTGCGCGCTGCTTTATAAAAAGACACGCTTAGAAGATACGTTCGGCGTAAATATGCTTGCCGTTGCGGACGGCAGGCCGGAGACAATGGGGCTTGTGCCCGTGATCCGTCACCACGTCAATTTTCAGTTTGAGCTGGCTACCCGCAAATACCGGACGCTTCTGCAAAAGGAGCTGGAAAAGAAGGAAGTGCAGGAAGGTCTGATCAAGGCATGCGATGTCATTGATTTGATTATCGAGATCCTGCGCGGGAGCAAAAACATCAAAGAAGCAAAAACGTGCCTTGTGAACGGGGAAACCGGCGCCATTCATTTTAAAACGGAACGATCCAGACGGCAGGCGGCAAAGCTGCGTTTTACGGAACGGCAGGCAGCGGCGATCTTAGAAATGCGGCTGTATAAGCTGATTGGGCTGGAGATTGAGGCGCTGTTTCAAGAGCATGAGCAGACGCTTTCCCACATCAGGCATTACGAGGAGATTTTAGGCAGCAGAGCGGCGATGGCGAAGGTGATTATAAAGGAGCTGGATGCGTTTAAGAAGGAATATGCCGTGCCGCGCAGGACGGCGCTTGAGAATGCGAAGGAAATCGTACTGGAGGAGCCGCAGGTAAAGGAGCTTGACGTTGTCTTTTTAATGGACCGGTTCGGATATGCGCGGACCGTGGACCCTTCGGTTTACGAACGGAACAGGGAAGCGGCGGACAGTGAAAGCCGGTATGTGATTTTTTGTAAAAATACGGATAAGATCGGGATTTTTACGGATCAGGGGCAGATGCATCTGATTAAGGCGGTGGATTTGCCGCACGGGAAGTTCCGGGACAAAGGACAGCCGGTGGACAACGTGAGCAATTATGACAGCAGCAGGGAGGAAATGGTGTTTGTGGACGCCATAAGCCGGCTGCGGGAAGAGAAGCTGGTATTTGTGACAAAAGCGGGAATGGTTAAGCTTGTGGCGGGCGCAGAGTTTGACGTGGGGAAACGGACGACGGCGGCTACAAAGCTTGGAGAAGGGGATACGGTACGCAAAGCAGGGGTTTTGGAAGAGGGCATGCATCTGGTAATGCGTTCTGAGAAGGGGATGTTCCTTCGGATTGAAGCGTCCGGCATACCGGAGAAGAAAAAGGGGGCAGTCGGCGTGCGGGGAATGCGGCTGGCGGCAGGAGACGAATTGGAAGAGGTTTACTTTCTGATGCCCCAGGAGCGCGTGACGGTGCCTTTAAAGGAAAAGGAGCTGGAGCTAAACCGGCTTCGGATCGGAAACCGGGATACGAAAGGCGCAAAACATATTTAACGGAAAGCGGGAAAAGATGGATTATAGAGAAGCGGTAAAATTCCATGAGGATACAAAGGCATTCGGCAGCATTCTGGGGCTTCACAGCATCCGGGCTTTAATGGGAGAGCTTGGGGATGTCTGGAAACGGCTTCGGGTCGTACATGTTGCCGGGACAAACGGGAAAGGGTCGGTGTGCTGCTTTCTGGCGTCGGTGCTAAAGGAGGCGGGATACCGGGCAGGGCAGTACAGCTCTCCGGCCGTATTCGGCGTGCGGGATGCGTACCGGCTGAACGGAGAACGGATTTCAAAGGAGGAGTATGCAGCCTGTATGCAGGAGGTTGCGGACGCCTGCGGGCGGATGACAAAGCGCGGGATGCGCCACCCTACGGTGTTTGAGGTGGAGACGGCGCTGGCATTTCTCTGGTTTGACATCCGCAGATGCGATATTGTGCTGCTGGAGGTCGGTTTGGGCGGGAGTACGGATGCTACGAATATAATCGAACGGCCCCTGTGCAGCGTGTTTACTTCCATCGGTATGGATCATACGGCATTTCTGGGAAACAGCCTGCGCCAGATTGCAGAGGTGAAAGCGGGAATTGTGAAATACGGATGCCCGGTGGTTTCGGATGTGCAGCGCGGGGAGGCAGAGGGCGTTTTGCGGAGGTATGCGTATGCAAACCATGCGCCTTATGAAGAAGCCGTGCAGATGGAACGGGTTTGGGCAAAAGACGGAATGCTTGTCTGCCGCCATCCGGTTTTGGGAGAGCTTAAGCTTGCAATGGCGGGCATATATCAGGCGGGGAACGCCGCGCTTGCGGCCGCGGTGGCCGACAGGCTGCAGAGGCAGGGGTATTGCCTGACCGCAGAGCAGACGGTAAGAGGCTTAGAAAAAGCGGTTTGGCCCGGGCGGTTTGAATGTATCGCAAGGCAGCCTCTTTTTTATCTTGACGGGGCGCATAACCCGGATGCGGCGGTCAAGCTCCGGGAAAGCTTAAAGCTGCATTTTGGGGAGCGGGAGAAGATTGGCATTATGGGCGTGCTCTCGGACAAGCCCTACGGTGAAATGCTGGATCTGCTGCTGCCGTCGTTTTCACGGATTTATACGGTAACGCCTCCGAATGAGAGGGCGCTGCCGGCAAAAGAGCTGGCGGAAGAAATTGGATGGCGCGGCGGAGCGGCGTTGGCGCAGGAAAGCGTTGCCGCTGCCGTCAAAGAGGCGGTCGGCAGCGCGGACGGCGCGGTGATTGCAGCGTTTGGCTCGCTGTTTTTCCTGGATGAGGTGAAGCGGGAAATCTCTTGTGGGCAGTTGAATGTCTGACAGGCGGTTCGGATTGGAGGCGATTCGTAATGAAGCAGTTAAAATCAATGCGGTTTTGGGATATTCTGTATCCGGTATTTCTTTATTATGCGGCGACGATACTTGTGCTGTATGCGGTGAATGCCCTGCTGCCGCCGACGGTGGGGACGGCGCTTTTGCGGCAGTTTATCACTTCCCTTGTCATATTGCCGTTTTTGTATCGTTTTTACCGGCAGGAGGCGCTGCCGCAGTCTGGCGGCGCGGGAAGGAAACTGCTGCCTGCAGCGGTTTTGGTCGGCGGCTGCTTTGCGGTGGCGTGGAACAATCTGCTTGGCATGGTGCATATTGCGGATTATTCGACTTCTTACGGGCAGGTGGAGCAGACGTTTTATACGGGAAGGCTGGCCCTTGAGCTTGCGGCGCTTTGTGTCGTGATCCCGCTTGTCGAAGAGCTGCTGTACCGGGGCATAGTATTTGGAAGGGCAAGGGCGTGGCTTGGCGGAACGGCGGCGGCCGTCCTTTCGGCGGTGATATTTGGGGCCGTGCATATGAACCTGGTGCAGTTTGTGTATGCCGCGGTGTTCGGCCTGCTGCTGGCGTACTTAGCAGAGCGGGGCGGCGTAGGATGTGCGGCGGCAGCGCATATGACGGCGAATCTGACTTCGGTGTTGCGGGCGGAAACCGGAGCGCTTGCTTTTTTGGAGCAGGGGACGGCAGTTCAGGCTTTTATAACGGCATTGCTGTTCGGGGCGGCCGCGGGCGGCGTGTATTGGATCGAACGGCAAAACTTTATCTACAAAATCCCCAAAACACATTGAATTTCCGTACATGTTCCCGTATAATGGAGAAAATATTCTGTGTTTAGAAAAGGACAGGTTTCATATGTTTTTGAAAAAAAGAAAAAACGATGTATTAAAAAAGCTGGATGCCGGATTTCATATGCTTGAATGTACCATGGCTTCCGTAAAAGGACAGTTAGAGGATCTGGGGCAGAATATCGGCAAGCTCCAGGCAGGCGTACATAAGCATGACATGGCAATTGAAGACCTGCTTGAGGAGTGGGAGGAACGGCATTCCGCTGAAGAAGAGGCCAAAGAGCAGCTTCGTACATTCCAAAAGGAAAGCACCGCTTTTTTGGAACTGTTTGGAGCATACCAGGAGCAGTTTTGGAACCTGAAGCGCTTTGCGGAGGAGAAAGACGAGACATGGGCGAAGCAGATTGCCCTGATGGAGCAAAACCTGGAGCGTTACCGGCAGTTATGCGGCATAACGGTAATCGGCTCAGGCGGCGCACGGATCGATTACGATCTGCATGAAGTGATGGAAACGGTAAAAACCACGGATCCTGCTTTGGATAAGACGGTTGCCGATATCTATTCCTGCGGGTATATTTACAAAGGAATTGTAAAGAAAAAAGCGCAGGTTGCAGCGTATCTTGCAGAAAAACACAGTTAAGAAAAACACGGCAATCGTGAGATTAGGAGGAAAGATGGGCACAATTATCGGAATTGACTTGGGAACATCCACAACGGAGGCGGCCGTCATCAAAGACGGGAAGCCTGTAATGGTGGTCAACCCGGACAAAGAAATCATTACACCGTCAGCGGTAGGGCTGGATGCGGATGAAAACTTCGTTATAGGGGCAAGGGCAAAAGCGCAGTATCTGCTTTCACCGGAACATACGGCGGTTGAAATAAAACGAAAAATGGGAACGGACGATACCATCCGTCTCGGAAAGCGGGCGTACACGCCGATTGCATTGTCTGCAAAGCTGTTAGAGTACGTCAAAACATACGCATCGGAATATCTGGGGGAAGAAATTACAAGAGCAGTCATTTCCGTTCCGGCGTATTTTGACGATATCCAGCGGCAGGCAACGGTAAAGGCTGGGATGGAAGCGGGGCTTTCCGTAGAGCGGATTATCAATGAGCCGACGGCTGCGGCGCTCAGCTACGGCCTGCTGCATCTGGAAGAGGAAAGCCACATTCTGGTATACGATCTGGGCGGCGGCACGTTTGACGTGACACTGCTTGAAATGTTTGACGGCGTGCTGGAGGTCAAGGCAAGCAGCGGAGACAATAAGCTGGGCGGCAAGGATTTTGACGAGAAGCTGGTGGAGTGGTTAAACGAGCAGTTTATGAAGCAGCACGGTGTGGATTTGCGCAGGGATCGGTATGCGATGGTCAAGCTGAAGGAGGAAGCCGAACGCTGCAAAATAGCGCTCAGCACGCAGGATTCGTTCCATGTGCTGGTACCGATGATTACGGAAAAGAAGGGGAAGCCGCTTGCGCTTGACGTAACGGTGACAGCCGCGCAGTTTGAAAGCCTGGTGGAAGAGCTGCTTGCACGCACGCACCGTCCCATTGACGTGGTACTGGCAGACAGCGGGATCCTGCCGTCCGAAATAGACCGGATTATCCTGGTGGGCGGTTCTACGCGGATGCCGATTGTGTCGAAGGATATCAAAAACTATCTGAATATTGAGCCGTCCAAAGCGGTGGATCCGGATTTTGCGGTGGCAGAGGGAGCGGCAATCCAGGCGGGGATTATCCAGGGAAGCATCCGGCAGGAGGAAAGCATTCTGATGACGGATGTAAATCCGTATACGCTTGGAATTCGGATTATGGACGGGCTGACGGACGAGAGGATGAGCGTGATTATCCCGCGGAACGTAACGATCCCGACGACGAGGAGCCAGGTTTATTATACCTGTATGGATTACCAGACCGAAGCGCACATTGAAATTTACCAGGGAGAGAGCGAGATTGTCAGCAGCAACCATTTCCTCGGAGAGTTTATTATCGGGCAGATTCCTGCCAGAAAGTCCGGAGCGGAGCGGATTGCCGTAGAGTTTTCCTACAATATCAACGGAATGCTTGCCGTAAAGGCAACCGTACTGAGCACAGGCAGGGACGCGTCCGTGGAAATTGACATGATGCAGGAAACGGAGGATTCCAAAGGCAGGATTGACGTCACGGGCTGGAAGGAATCTTCTTATGCAAAGCAGTTTCGGACGATTATCCGCCGTGTGGAACGGGTATTAAAGGAGCCGATGACGGACGATTTGTTTTTGAGGGGAGAGCTCGACGATGCATTGTATGATTTGAAGGAAGCTCTGGTAAACGAGGATTTGGAGACGGCGCAGGAAGCGGAAGAAGATTTGTTGGAACTGTTGGAGGAACTGTAGAGGAGGGGTGGGATGGAAACCTATTATGAACGATTGGGCCTTGCGCCGGGAGCGTCGCAGCTTGAGATCAAAAAAGCGTATTTTAAGCTGATACGCAAGCATTCACCCGAGTCGGATCCGCAGCAGTTTCAGTTGATACGGGAAGCGTACGAACAGTTGAGGCGATTGGCAGAAGGGGATACGGAGCCGCAGTTTGCGGTTAATCCGGATCCGGCCGCCGCAGTGTTTGCAGAACAGATTGAGCGGTATCGCAGGCTTGGCGACCGGGAAGCGTTCCGAAAGACCTGTGAAGAAGCGTTTTGTCTGTTTCCGGAGGATCGCAGGTTTGCTTATCTGCTGATTCAGGCTTTGCGCGGCTGCGGCAAGACCGGGAAGGCCGTCAAGCATGCCGAGGCGCTTGCCAAGAAGGAGCCAGAGAACAAGTGGTTTGTGCGGGAGCTTGCATTCGCCTGCGATGAACGGGGTTTTTCAAAGAAATCGTTTCAGGCATGCGCCAGGGCTTATGAGCTTGGCTGCAGGGATATCCCGTTTATGCTGATGTATTCCCTGGAATGCAATTCCAATAAGGAATTTGACCGCGGCGTAGGGATCCTGATGGAGCTTCTCTGCCAGAAGTACAAATGGAACCGGGAGGGAATTTCCAAACTGGTGGAGATTTATGTGGGGCTTATGAGCATGGAGTCCCATATCCGGGATACACAGTATCAGGTGATATTGGAGCATTTAACGGCGGATTTGGAGCGGTACGGCATCTATCTGGCAGAATACGTGATGGAGCTCGCTACAATGACGCTGCATATGTGTTCCATGCGCAGATACCGGGGAGAAGAATATTTCAGATACATACAGGTGTTTCTGCGGCTCAAGGAGATCTGCAGAGAGGATGCCGGTGAAGAATTTCTCGATTTGGCCATGGCAGAAATTGGATTCCAGCAAATTTCCAACGACGATCGGCTGAGCGAGGTCTTCCAATATGCATACGAGACTTATATTTACAGCAGGGAGGAGGACGAAACCATCCGGAAGTTTTCCGTCATTGACGTGCAGCTTTGCATGCTTGCGGAACGCGAGAAGGTGGTAAGCCAGGCAGACATCATCCGGCGGGAGTATCCCTATTTATACGAAAAGGTAAAGGATTTTTTTAAGAGGCTGGAAGAAGGAAAAAATCTCGTCTATTTAAAAGACAGCCTGTTTAAGACTTACTGCCAGATGGAGCCTTACATCAGCGGCGGGTATTATTTTGAAAAATATCCGGAGGAAAAAATCCGGGCAAAGGGGCGGGTTTTGCACAGCGCAGATTCGGAGTATTCTTATACACGCAGCAGTAAGAAGATTGGAAGGAACGATCCGTGTCCCTGCGGTTCCGGGAAAAAATATAAGCACTGTTGTATGAAAAAACGGTAAGAAAGGGGAAACTATGAAAAATTCAGGAAAAACCGCAATCGGCATCTGCCTGTTTGCCGCCATGGCATCCGGGATATCCGGATGCGGCAGCAACAGTCCGTTAGATCCAAACGATCCGATATCACTGACCGTCTGGCACTATTATAACGGTTCCCAGCAGACGGCGTTTGATGCGCTGGTAAAAGAATTTAACGAAACGGCAGGGAAAGAAAAAGGAATTTATGTACAGGGCTACAGCCAGGGTTCTGTTTCCGATCTGGAAACGGCCGTGCGGGCATCCATCAACGGGGAAGTGGGAGCGGACGCCATGCCGGATATCTTTTCCTCGTATGCGGATACCGCTTATGAAGTCGAGCAGTCCGGCGCGCTTGCCAATCTCTCGGAATATTTAAGTGAGGAAGAGCTGTCTGAGTATGTGGATTCTTATATCGAAGAAGGCTGCATTGCCGCCGACGGTACGCTGCGGATTTTTCCGACGGCAAAATCCACCGAAATTATGATGCTCAACACGACAGACTGGGAACCGTTTGCAAAGGATACCGGCATGTCTTTGACGGATTTAGAGACCATTGAAGGAGTTGCTGCGGCGGCAAAGGCCTATTACGAATGGACGGATGCGCAGACGCCCGATGTGCCGGAAGACGGCAGGGCATTTTACGGCAGGGATGCCATGGCAAATTATTTTATTATCGGAATGAAGCAGCTGGGCGTGGAGATTTTTGCGGTGGAAAACGGCAAAATGACCTTAAACGTACCGAAGGAGGAGCTGCGCCGGCTTTGGGAAAACTATTACGTGCCGATGGTAAAGGGATATTTTGGGGCATATGGTTCTTTTCGCTCCGATGACGTCAAAACAGGTGATTTGCTGGCTTATACGGGTTCTACCGCCTCCGCCATGTATTTTCCGGATCAGGTGGAAAAGGACGATGACAGCTACGCGATTGACTATATTGTTACGGAAGCGCCCGTTTTTGAAGGCGGGGAGCATATTGCCGTACAGCAGGGGGCAGGCATGGTCGTAAGCAAATCGGACGAGCAGCGGGAATATGCCGCGGTGGAGTTTTTAAAATGGTTTACGCAGGCAGAGAACAACCTGCAGTTTGGGAGCGTGTCCGGCTACCTGCCGGTACGGATCGGGGCGGGCAGTATTGAAAAGCTGGATCAGGTCATTGCGGACAAACAGCTTGAGGTGGCGCCGAAGACGTATGACTGCCTGGAGGTTGCGTTCGGGGCAATGGATCGGATTTCCCTGTATACGAACCGGAGCTTCGAGAACGGTTCCGCAGTAAGGAAGGTGCTGGAGTACCATCTTTCGGATCAGGCGGCCGCGGATCGGGAGCGCGTAAAAGAAGCGCTGAGCCAGGGCCAGAGGCTTGAAGAGGCGGCCGCGGCGTTTGTAACGGACGAAGCATTTGAACAGTGGTACCAGTCATTCTGTGACGCATTAAATACGGCAGCCGGTGAGCAGGGATAAAATGGGAAGCAAACGTCAAACAAGGAAAAAAACAACCATATTCAGGATGTTTCTGATTCCTTTGATTGCAATTATGCTGATACAGAGCATAATTACAATGGGTACGCTGGTGACGAAGCGGATTGCCGGGACACTTGAGGAATATTCAGGCAGCATGATGAGCCGGCTAGTGGAAAACAGAAAGGTCATCCTGCAAAATGACATGAACCAGCGCTGGGCAGCGGTGGGGGAACAGGAAGAAACCCTCACGCAGGCCCTGCAGCGGTTTTTGGAACGCGAAAATCTGGATCTGGATGGTTTTTTTGCTTCGGACGAGCAGAAAAACAGGTTTTTGGAGCAGGTGTTTGAGGAATGCCTTTCGGTTCTTTCAAACAATACCACAACAGGTATTTTCTTTGTGTTAACCGGAACGGATCCGCAGGCAGCGGCGGAATACAACGGATTTTATATCCGGGATTCCGATCCGGTCACAAATCCTGCCAATTATTCGGATCTGCTGCTGGAACGGGGGAGCAAGAATCTTTCGAGGCAGTGGAATATACCTCTGGATACGAACTGGACGACCAGGTTTCATATGGCCGGCCAGGGAAAAGATCGTACCGAATATGCCTTTTATGAACCGTGGAGGGCGGGAAGGGAATATGCGGATGCGGATACAAAGGATTTGGGATACTGGTCTTTGCCGTTTTCTCTGGAAAAAGGGGCGGCAGGTTCTTACGAGATGATCACCTATTCCCTGCCGCTTCGTCTGGAGGGGGTTGTATACGGTGTGATCGGCGTGGAGATTTCCGCTAAGATCCTGCGCGGCTACCTGCCCGCTGAGGAGCTCAACGATGCCAGGCAGTCAGGGTACCTGCTTGCGGCAAGGGAAGCGGACGGCAGTTATCTGCCGCTGCTTGGCGAAGGGCTGCTCTCCGGTACGCTGCAGTCTGGCGGGGATACGTTTTCCTTACAGGAAACCGCATACGAAAGCCTCTCTAAGGTGCTTTATGCCGGTCAGAGCGGGATATACGCTGTCGTCTGCCCGTTAAAGCTGTACAGCAATAACGCACCCTATGCGCACACGGACTGGGTGCTTTTAGGCCTGAATACGGAGGAGGATTTGTTTGGAATGAGCCGCCGTCTGTATCTGTGGATGCTTGCGGCAGTTTTTCTGGGTCTGGCATTCGGAGTGCTCGGCATTTATTTTCTGGTCAGGTATTTAACGAAGCCGGTCGGGCAGTTAATGCAGTGCATCAGCCGGGGAAGTGCAGGGATTTCGGAGTTTAAGCCTTCCAATATCTTTGAAATAGACGCATTGTACGAGGTTGTAAAGGATCTGACCAACCGGCAGAAGGAGTCGGAAAACATTCTGCTGGAAGAAAAGGAACGCTACCGGATTGCTCTGGAATCCTCTAAGGATATCTTCTTCGCGTTTGATCTGGAACACCATATGCTCGATATTGTCAACCATAAATCCATGAGCGGGCAGTGGAAATGCGATGCGCACGGAGACTGCTTTATTAATCCGGATTATATTTTCGAGGAGGACCGCAGGGAGGCGGTCGCCGCCATGCTTGGGCAAAACGATAAGATGACGGCGGAGTTTCGTTTGAAATGGCCGGCGGATACGGATTACAGATGGGTGGCGCTGACGGGAAATGCGGTTTATGACACGGACGGCAGAAAACGCAAGCTCGTCGGAAGCATCCGAGATATCCAGGAGCAGAAAGAAAAAGAGGTCAGGCAGCTTCGTGCAAACGAAACGGACAGCGTGACCGGGCTTTACCTGTTCGGCGCCGGAATAAAGCGCGTCAGGGAGTGCCGCAGCGTTTTGCAGAAAGGCGTTATGGTCAATCTGTTTTTGGACGGCATAAAGGAATCCGGCACCAAATACGGGATTGTATTTTCCGATATGATACTGGAAGAATTCGGCGGCCTCATAAAGGATTGCTGCGAAAAATTCTGCGGCAAAAAAAGCCATACGACGGTGGCATTCCGCTTAAACGGCGACGAATTTGTGCTGTGGCTGGGAGGCTATACGAAAAAGCAGGCGGCGGAGCTTGTTAAGGAGCTGTCCGCAAAGACTGCGGCATGTTTTGGGACAGACCTTTTTTGCGTGGATATGTATGCGGGCCTTGCCTGTGCAGAAGCGGGACAGGGTACGGAGGAACTGATCCGCATGGCAAAGATGGCGCGCAGGATTGCGGTTTCCGACGACATGGGTACGGATATTTTTTACCGGGATATTCCCAGGGATAAGCGCACAGCGCTTCCCGCCCTGCAGGGGCGCGATGTCCACAGCGCAGGTTACGGCGAAGAGATCGGCCTGGTATCCGTTGCTTTGAATCTGTTTGGGAAAGGGGGCAGTTTCTCTGCCCAGATGATGCTTATGATCCGCAAAATAGGCAGGTTTTATCAGGCAGAGGGCGTACTGGTATCCCTGCTTCGGGCGGATTTTAACTCCAATTACATCAGCTGTCAGTGGCACAGGGACAAAAACGGAACGAAAGAAACCGTAAGGAAGTATAAAGAAGAGGAAAAGGAAGCGTTTTTTCAGTGGCTTGGCCGAAAAGAAGTGCGTTTTGTTTCAAAGGAGGACAGCAAAAAACCGGTCATCCGGTGCTTTTTGGGCATCGAAGCGGGAGAATCCGGCGTTGTCCTGCCGATGTATGACAGCGGGAACTATGTAGGGAACATCTGTATTCTGGGCATTTTGCCGGAATTGACAGAAGATCCCGAATGCTGCCAGGATCTGGCAGAGCTTGGCAGGGTAGCGGAAGGCCAGCTGAATCAGCAGCAGCACGACATTGCCAGCAAAGCAAAATCCGAGTTTTTGTCCCGGATGAGCCATGAAATCCGTACACCGATGAACGGCATTATCGGTATGACGGCGATTGCCCTGCAGCCGGATCAGAGCCGGGAGAGGGTTATCGACTGCTTACAGAAGATCCAGTCCTCTTCGGATTATCTGCTGGGATTGATTAACGATATTCTGGATATGTCCAAAATCGAAAGCGGCAAGATGAAGCTGGAGCCGTGCAATTTTAATATCCATGAAATGCTGGAAACCATCGGCGAGCTGATTCTGCCGCAGGCAGCTGCAAAGCAGATTGATTATGTGCAAAATATCCGGATGAGCCACAGCTGGTTTCTGGCGGACCGGATGCGGATCAGCCAGGTGTTAATTAATCTGCTCGGCAATGCGGTAAAGTTTACGCCGGAATGGGGGAAAGTAATCCTTTCGGTGCAGGAGCAGTCCGGCGACGGAAACCGGGTTTCGGTTCTGTTTTCGGTGTCCGATACGGGGATTGGGATTGCAAAGGAGGATCAGGACCGGGTATTCCGCTCCTTTGAACAGGCGTCTGCAAATCCGTCCAAACAGCAGGGAACCGGGCTTGGGCTTTCGATCAGCAACCGACTGGTACAGATGATGGGGAGCAACATTCAGATCGAAAGCGAGCCCGGGGAAGGCAGTACATTTGGCTTTGTCATCCCGCTTATCCTGGGAGAAGATACGGAAGCGGAAACCGTAGAAGAAGCCGTTTCGTTTGACGGACGCCGGGTGCTCGTAGTAGAAGACAACGAGCTGAATGCGGAAATTGCGCAGTGCCTTTTGGAAGAGCGTGGCTTTGACGTGGACTGCGTGTACAACGGGGCCGAGGCGGTGGAGCGGATTAAAAACACGGCGCCCGGGACATACGATGTGGTTTTGATGGATATTATGATGCCGGTAATGGACGGACTGGAAGCGACGCGCACCATCCGCGGGATGGAACGTGAAGACTGCCACCGGATACCGATTGTGGCGATGTCGGCGAATGCATTCGACGATGATTTGAAGAAATCGGTAGAGTGCGGAATGAACGGTCATTTGTCTAAGCCGGTGGATGTGGAAAAACTGTACCGGACACTGAAAATGGTAATTTTTGAAAAATAGAGGAGGTAAGATGAGGATGACAATCGATCACATCGCTTTATACGTACAGGATCTGGAAGGCGGGAAGGCGTTTTTTGAGACGTATTTTGAAGGCACGGCAGGGGATTTCTACCACAATGACAAAACCGGGTTTTCTTCTTATTTTGTATCTTTTTCGGACGGAGCGCGGCTTGAGCTGATGAACCTGCCCGGCTTAGAACGAAGCAGGGACAGCCGGACGGCAGGCTATGCGCATATTGCGTTTCATGCAGGCTCGAAGGAAGCGGTCGATCGGCTGACCGGGCGTTTGCGGGCGGACGGATATACCGTTTTCAGTGAGCCGCGGCTGACCGGAGACGGGTATTATGAAAGCGTCATTGAGGACAAAGAAGGCAACCGCATTGAGATTACAATTTAATCGGGAAAAAAGAGGATTTGATAAAATGAGCATGAAAGACAAGATGCATACAGGCGAGCTTTATCTGCCGAACGATCCGGAGATTCTGGACGAACAGTTAAAACGGCTGGATCGGCTGTATGATTTTAATGCAACGCGGCCCGCGCAAATGGCACGCAGAAACGAGCTGTTAAAGGAAATGTTTGCAGACATCGGGGAAGGATGCTATATTGAACCGCCGCTTTATACGAATTTCGGGGGAGGCCACGTTCATTTCGGAAACAATATATATGCCAATTTTCATCTGACGCTTGTGGACGACACCCATATTTATGTGGGCGATCATACGATGTTCGGGCCAAATGTTACGGTTGCTACCGCAGGTCATCCTATTCTTCCCAGGCTGCGCAGGCAGGGCTACCAGTACAACGCTCCCGTCCGGATCGGGGAAAACTGCTGGATCGGCGCAGGAGCGCTTATTCTGCCGGGAGTCACCATCGGCGACAATGTAGTGGTAGGCGCGGGCAGCGTAGTGACAAGGGATCTTCCGTCGAATGTCGTGGCAGTCGGCGCTCCGTGCAGGGTGCTGCGTGAAATCAATGAACATGACGAGCAATTTTATTTTAAGGACAGAAAAATCGGCGGGACCCTCACAGGGCAATAGCCGTCAGGCTCCCGTGAGAAAAATCAGATTAGGAGATGGTAATTATGAGAACAAGCGGAATATTAATGCATATTTCATCCCTCCCGTCCCAATACGGCATCGGTACCATGGGCAGGGAGGCAAAACGGTTTGTCAATTTTCTGGCGGAAGCGGGCCAGTCATACTGGCAGATTCTGCCGATTAATCCTACCAGCTACGGGGATTCGCCCTACCAGTCCTTTTCCAGCTTTGCGGGCAACAGATCGGAAGAGCACACGTCTGAACTCCAGTCACATGGCATGATCTCG
>CAMSEJ010000011.1 GCA_947057405.1 uncultured Roseburia sp. | reverse complement strand
ACGGAACCGCCCGAAACGCGCCGTCCATGGCGCATTCGGGCTTCCACGGACATCCCTGTCCGTGGATTCCTAATTTCGTATGGGATTGTTAAGAAATTCTAAATCTAATCACAATGCCCGGACTGCCCTCCCCTCTGCCGCAGCCTTCTTCCGGCTCCGTTATCTAAGCCCTATGGGCTGAGAGTGTGCAATCCTGTCAGAAATCGGCTCCCAAAGATACCGTTGGATATACAAAACTCATACAAAGGCGAGCCAAAACAGCAGTCATCCAGAGGGCAGGGGATGCGGCGTTCGCCCTGCAGCAGGATTTAGCGGCTCTTACGTATCCCCTTCCATCCCCAGCAATGCCCTGCCACGGATGGCAGGGCAAGCCGGAATGCGCCATGGACGGCGCGTTTCCGGCGGTTGCGTCCGCAATCGATCACAAAAACGGGATACATTAGAGCCGCTTAATCCTGCTGCACAGCGAGCGCCGCATCCCCTGCCCTCTGGATGACGGAATTTTGATTCGCCTCCTCCCTACATCCGCAGCAGCTTTCCGCACAGCCTCCTCTTTTCCTCGGACCCTTCGCTGTTATCAAATAAAACCTCCCCCCTTTTTCCTTCTTCCCGCAGCAATCCCTTCTCCATTAGCCTGCGCTTTGTCTCCCGGGCAGTTCCCGGACCGCCTTCAAACAGCTGTACCCCGTTTCCCAGAACCCGCCTCAATTCCCGCTCCACGAACGGATAATGCGTGCATCCCAGTACAACGGCGTTCAGCCTGCCCTTGTCAAACGGTTCAAACAGCCTTTCCAGAAACTGCTCCAGCTCTACGCTGTGAATGTCACCGTGTTCAATGTATTCCATCAGTCCCGGGCAGGGCAGCGGGATAATATGCGCCGTATTCATGTACCGCTCCATCAGATTGTGGAATTTCTGCTCCCGGATTGTCATCGGCGTAGCCATCACAATCACATTGGGATGATTGCCGGACAGCGCGGCGGGCTTCACTGCCGGTTCGATACCGATAATCGGGACATTGGGATATTTCTGGCGCAGCAGGCGCACGGCGGCGCTTGTAGCCGTATTGCATGCCACGACGACGGCCTTTGCACCTTCTGCAATGAAACGGTCTACATGTACGGTTGTCAGCTCCCGCACCTCCTCTGAACATTTCGTACCGTAAGGGGCATTGGCGGAATCTCCGTAATACCAGTAATGTTCCCCCGGCATCTCCGCAATCAGCGCCCGAAGCACGCTGATTCCCCCCACGCCGGAGTCAAAAACCGCAATCGGCGCATCGTTTTTTTTCCCCGTTCCGGTAAAATGTAAAAAATTCATAGAAATCTTCCCTTTCTGCCCTCTGTTGTGGTATACTACCTAATAAAGGAGGATGATACATATGGCAACACTTAATTCAAAATCACTGTTTGAAAGCGGAGTCAAAGCCTGTAAGGAATGCCACCGGGATATGAAGCCGGAATATCCGGACGACACCTGTCCTGCCTGTAAGGAACGCCTGCTCTTTTCCCGGGTCAAGGAATACATCCGCGAAAATGATGTCACCGAATTTCAGGTTGCGGAACATTTTGAAATCCCGCTGTTTAAAGTAAAGGGCTGGATTCGTGAAGGACGGATCCAGTACAAGGATCTGCAGACCCCCACCTTAGAGACTTTACACTGTACGGAATGCGGCGAGCCGATTACGTTCGGTTCCCTGTGCAGCAAATGCCTGCGCAAAAACAATATTTCCGGAAATGCATTTTCGTTCGACGAAGAAGACGTGCGTTTCCGTTTCCTGCAAAAATGATACGAAAATCCACGATTTTCGTATCATTAAAAGGAAATTATTTCAAGAAACCGCTGATAATCTGCTGCTCTGCTTCTTCCTCTGTCAGGCCAAGCGTCATCAGCTTGATTAGCTGCTCCCCTGCTATTTTACCGATAGCAGCTTCGTGGATCAGTCCGGCATCCACATGGTTTGCCGTAAGCTGAGGGCTTGCCGTGACACAGGAGCCATCCATTATAATGGCATCGCATTCACTGTGTCCCGTACAGGCTGCATTTCCGTTTATTCTGGAAAAGAATTCCTGCTTCGACGTATCTCTTGCTACGGAACGGGATATCACGTTCGCACTGCAGCCTTCCCCGTTCAGATCCACTTCAAATTCCGTTCTTGCATACTGGCTGCCGTGCGTCATAAGCTTTTCGTGCACCTCTAATCTGGCGCCTGCCTTTAAACTGCCCTTTGTCACCCGGTTTGTGGAATCAATGCCCTTGATCTGGGTTGTTTCGATCTCAAGATATGCATTTTCTTCACAATATACCACGGTCACCGGGTTCATAATGCGTTCCCCGCTTCCGTCCCCGTCGCCGTAATGCTTCTCCACATAACGCACCTTCGCGTTTTTTCCCACATAAAACGTATGCACCCCGTCATGCTTTGACAGATCCACGCCGCAGTTATGAATCCCGCAGCCTGCAATAATCGTCACGTCGCAGTCCTCTCCGATATGAAAGTCATTGTACACCATTTCCTGGTAACCGCTTTCGCTTAACACCACCGGGATATGCACGCTTTCGTTTTTTGTGCCGGGCCGGATGATAATATCAATGCCCTGCCGGTCCTCTTTTGTCACAATGTCAATATTTGCGGTCGTATTGCGCCCCGCCGTCTTCCCGTTTGCACGGATGTTATAGGCCCCCGCCGGAACTTCGTGCAGGCCGGCGACCTGTTCTAACATATTCTTTTCAATCGTATCCATCGCTGCCTCCTACTCTGCTTTTTTTGTCAGTGCGCTGCAGGCCGCTTCCATGCCCATAAGCTTTGGCAGCATCTCGTCCCTGCTCCCTGCGGCGGAAACCGTGCCGTCCGAAAGCAGAATAATCCGATCCGCAACGTTTAAAATCCGCTCCTGGTGGGAAATAATCAGAATTCTGCCGTTAATATCCCGCCGCATTTTCTCAAACACATGGATCAGGCTGTTAAAGCTCCAGAGATCAATCCCCGCCTCCGGCTCATCAAAAACAGACAGCTTCGTTCCCCTTGCAAGCACTGTGGCAATTTCAATCCGCTTTAATTCCCCGCCGGATAAGCTGTTGTTGATTTCCCGGTCAATATATTCTTTGGCACACAGCCCAACCTCGGAAAGAATAGCACAGATTTGCGGCACCGTCATGGTGCGTCCCGCCGCAAGCGAAACCAGATCCTTTACCGTAAGCCCTTTAAAGTGCACCGGCTGTTGAAACGCATAGCTGATGCCGGCGCGTGCGCGTTCGGTAATGTTAAGCCCGGTAATCTCTTCCCCGTCCAGAAAAATCTGCCCGGACGTTGGGGTGATAATCCCTGCAATCACTTTGGCAAGCGTCGATTTGCCTCCTCCGTTCGGTCCCGTGATTGCCACAAAATGATCGTCAATGGCAAGGCTGACATTTTTTAAGATTTCGCGGCTCTCGTTGTCATCCTCCACTTCGTATGATATATTTCTTAATTCTAACATAAGTGCCTCCTCTAAATCCGGGAATATTACCCGAACCTGTTTTATTATACTACCATGGGACCGATCGTTCAACTGATTTTTTTGCGGCACCGCCCCTTATGCCGGCCCGCAACAAAAACAGGCGGCCATTCTGACCGCCCGTCAAACCGTTCCCGTATCACTTTTCTGACGGCATTACCCGTAAAAGTCAAATTTTCCTCCGACCCAGGTTTCTTCTTCCGTCCTTACGTAATCGCTCCTTCCCATTGCCATTACGCTGTTTATCTTCTGCAGCAGCTCTTCTACCGAAGATGCCGTCACCGTCACCGTATTTTCCTCTTCTTCCGCCGTTTCTTTCCGCTTCTCCTCCGCGGCCTTTTTCGCCTCTTTCTTCTCCTCCGCTTTTCTGGCCGCATTCTTCTCAATCCGTACCTTCTGTGCCGCTAAGGACTTGTCAATTACCGCAAAAAACGATGCAACTCCGCCGTCTTTCACCTGCATCCCAAATGTCTTTACCGCAGACGCATTGGCCCCAAGGCTGCTCCTTAGCCCGGCAAGCTGCGGCGACGCGTTGGCGATGATCCCTTCGTATTTTTTGCGGTACTCCTCGTCCTCCGCCATACGTTCTATCTTTTCCGTATCGATCAATACCACCATGCGGTTCGCGTTCGCATATTTCCCCGCGTTTGCCTGCGCTTCCGCTTTTTTGTCCTCGCTGACCAGAATAAAATCCAGATTGGAATATTTCCGCTTAAGCTGTTCATAGTATTTTTTGGCCTTGTCGCTTAATTCCGGCGATCCGATGGTCGCTCCTGTTGTCACTTTAGACTTTTTGCCTGTCCGGTCTGTTTTCTCTGCCGTATTGCTGCCTGCCATGGCCGCATATCCTGCCGCCTGTGTCTGTACTACCTGATCCATATCCGCATCCTCCCTGAAAAAACTGTAATTCCGTTTACTCCTAACTGCTGCCGCGCTTCTCCGATGCCCTTCGCTTCGCCCGGGTTTGGGGATCGAAAAAAGCCGATCTGACTATTTGCATAGTATATCGGCTTTTTTTCTGTAAAATGAATCTTTGTTTATCGAATTGTGTCTTTTATTTTGCGGTAAATTCCTTCCGCATCCAGCCCGTACTTATGTAACAGCTCCAAAGCCGGACCGGACTCGCCGTAAATATCATAAATGCCAATCCTGGTTACCCTTGTCGGGCACGTTTCGCTGAGCACCTCACAGACCGCTGCCCCCAGGCCGCCAATGACGGAATGCTCCTCTACCGTAAATACCGTTTTGGTTTTTGCGGCGGAAGCCGCTACGAGCTCTTTATCAATCGGCTTTATCGTATGGATGTTGATTACTTCCGCATCAATGCCGTCTTCTGCGAGCTTCTGGGCGGCATACAGACACTCTACCACGCAAAGCCCTGTGGCAAATATCGTCAGATCCTTCCCTTCCCGCAGCAAAACACCCTTGCCCAGTTCAAACCGGGCCTTTGCCCTGTCATGTAGTACAGGAACGGCCAGACGCCCTAAACGCAGATAGACCGGACCGTCATATTCGTAAGCCGCCCTCACCGCAGCTTCCGCTTCGATGGAATCACACGGATTGATAATTACCATACCGGGAATGATCCGCATTAACGCAATATCCTCATTGCACTGGTGCGTCGCACCGTCTTCCCCGACCGAAATTCCGGCATGGGTCGCTCCGATTTTTACATTCAGATGCGGATATCCGATGGAATTGCGCACCTGTTCAAAAGCGCGGCCTGCCACAAACATGGCAAACGTACTCATAAACGGTATTTTGCCGCTGGCTGCGAGGCCTGCCGCGATCCCCGCCATATTGGCCTCCGCAATGCCGCAGTTAATATGCCTGTCCGGAAATTCTTTTTTAAATGCGCCGGTTTTGGTCGCAGCCGCAAGATCCGCATCCAACACCACAATTTTTTCGTCCTGCCTGCCCAGCTCCACCAGGGCCTTGCCGTAGCCTTCCCTGGTCGCAATCCTGGGCAAATCGCTTATATTTTCCATTACTGCCATAATGCTTCACCTGCCCTCTCCAAGTCGTTCATCGCGATTTCATACTCGGCGTCATTCGGCGCTTTTCCATGCCAGCTTACCTCGTCTTCCATAAACGAAACGCCCTGTCCCTTGACGGTCCGCGCTATAATCACGGTAGGCCTGCCCTTGACCGACTTTGCCTCTTCAAACGCTGCGGCAATTTCTTCAAAATTGTGCCCGTCAATGCTGATGGCATGAAACTGGAACGCCTCAAACTTTTTGTCCAAAGGATACGGAGAACAGACATCCTCTATGTACCCGTCAATCTGAAGCCGGTTGTTGTCCACAATCACCACAAGGTTATCCAACTTACGGAACCCGGCAAACATCGCCGCTTCCCAGATCTGGCCTTCCTGGATTTCACCGTCTCCGCACATGGCGTATACGCGGTAATCTTTGTGATCCATTTTGGCTGCCAATGCCATGCCGACTGCCACAGACAGTCCCTGCCCCAGCGATCCGGTCGACATATCCACACCCGGCGTCTGCTTCATGTCCGGATGCCCCTGCAGATAGCTTCCCGTGTGCCGAAGCGACATCAGATCCTCCACCGGGAAAAACCCGCGGAATGCAAGCGCCGCATAAAGCCCCGGCGCCGTATGTCCCTTAGAAAGCACAAAACGATCCCGATCCTCTTTCTGAGGGTTGTTCGGGTCCACATTCAGCTCCTCAAAATATAAATACGTAAAAAGCTCTGCTGCAGACAACGAGCCGCCCGGATGCCCTGCCCCTGCGCTGTGTAATGATTTGATAATTTCTTTTCTGACATTCAGCGTCATTTTCTGAAGTTCTGGTATGTTCATTTCCTTTTCCCTCACTGTCTATCCGTATAATTGTTGTGCCGTAAGCTGCGCTGGCAATGACTGGGTTGCAGTATCAATCAAAATTCTCATGCTGTTCTCCTTTTCGTTCTTTAGTATTGGCATTTCTTTTGATACTATTCATTCCCACACATTATAGATCACAGTATGAGGTTTGTCAAAAAATATCTTTTCAGCTGATCTTTGTTTTTTGGGAACAGCCTTTCTTATACAGGAATTTTTTGTAGGCTCCCTTCTTTCCTTTCGGCACCTTCACATTCATCTTCCCGCCTGTTTTCCCAAATGCATTCGTTCCGACGCGCTTTGCGCTCAGTTTTCCGGATTTAATCCGGATTTCCTTTAAGTTTTTACAGTTATAAAACGCCTTCTTCCCTATCTTCTCTATGTTTTTCCCAATGGTTACTTTCTTTAGCGCGTTGTTTTTCCAGAACGCATTCGCGGCAATTTCCGTAACCCGAAACACCTTTCCTCCGATTGTAACCGTATCTTTGACGGTAATATTGTTTTTCTTTTTATACATGCCTAAAACGGCTGTCGTGCCTTCTTTTTCATCCGTCACTTTATAACGGAACCCGCCAATCTTCCATACGCTTCCCTTTTTCATGACAATATCAAACGCTGCCGTTTTGGTACCGTAATAGGCGCCGGTTCCGGTAACCGTAACCGCAGCCGTACCGATATTCACATTCTCCGCATACGAAACCGTATAATCCGTACCCTCTGCCAGCGTTTTACCCGCATAAGTTACAACAGGCTGCGGCGTAACGGCGGTCCCGGAATAATACTGTTCTGCAATCGCCGTAATCACGGCGCCGGAAATATCATATGTAACAGGCTGCGGATCCGTTTTATCCGGATTGTCTGGTTTGTCCGGTCCCGGTTTGCTGTCATCTGCATCTTCTATCCGGGACGGAGCAGGAAGCGTAAGCTCCTGAAGGGAACCGTCTGCTAAAAAACCACCCGCCGAAACCGTAAAGGTCTTCGCAAAATCCGCAAACGTGCCGGACGCGGATTCGTCCCACATTTTTGCAGACGCCGCACGCAGGCGCGGATACAGGCTTTTTGCCACTTCCTGCTGCGTCCCCTGTGTCGGGTCGTCGCACCACATAAAATAGGTAGAACCTGCCACGTGCTCATCGGCTATATTCTGATTTCCCGCAAAAATATTGTTCTGAAACTGCGCGTAAATCCCCGCCGGCGTTTTTTTCGTATCCGGATTCCCCACCAGCTCCTTCCAGTTTAAATCCCCGCCGGTTAAAATACCGTAAAAATCTCCATGCCCGTTAATCATGGCAAGGCCCTGTTCCGCCAAAAGGCCGGGAGACGCATAGTTGAAATTGATTATGCCGTTATAGCACCAGTACTCCGCTTCGTCTACGTTTTCCCAGGTATGCGTCGTCAAATCTCCTTTATAGTAAAGCGGATCATTAAATGTGCGTACCTTTGCAATGCCAATCTGTTTCAGCTCGCCCGCCAGGCTGTCCAGATAATCCGCAACCAGTCCGTATTTCCCTTCGGTAGATTCAACCGGAGTCCCCCAGTTATAATAATCATGCAGATACTCATCTCCGCCGATATGAAATATCTTACATCCCTTGGACAAAAAATACCGGGCATACTTCTTCACAATTGCCTTCATAAACTGCTTCGCGTCGTCGCTCTCTACGTCCAGATCTCCTTTTGACGCATATTTTTGAAAGGCTTCCTTCCCGACAATCCATCCGGTATGCCCCGGAGAATCCAGGCAGGGCACAATTTCCACGCCGTATTCATCCGCCGTTTCGATTATTTCATCCATCTCACGTTCCGTTAAAAACGAATCGGGATCCGTTACGCCGCCGCACAAAACGGAAAGATCCTCATCGCTGTTTCCGTCTCCGTCCACATCCAAAGACATGTCGTCCAGCGCAAACCGAAAACCCGTACCGTTGGAAAAATCCAGTTCCAGCTGATCCATCTGAAGCCAGGAAAGTTCTTTTATCAGAGCAATGATCCATTCCTTTGAAAAATATTTCCGCCCGCAGTCCAGATGAAAAATACGCTGTGCCACATCCGGGGATTCTTCCCATTCTAAAGCGCCTATTTCACCTGACAGCAGCAAACGCTTCATCATATCCCGAAGCCCGTACATAACACCGGCTGCCGCACCTGCCGTCAACGATGCCTTCCCGCCGTCTATTGCCACCTGATAATCATACGGTGCAAGCGAATCCGAAAGCCGCACCAGAATATCCCCTTCCTTCGCAAAAGAAACATCCCCGTACACAATCGGCAGCTTGCCGCAAACCTCCTTTGCCTCAAACTCCGACGCAGCCAAAGATACCTTCTGCGCCAGCGCCGTCCCTTCCGGATTCTCTGTTCCGACAAGGAACATCCGCTTCGGTACAAACCCTCCGTTCTCTTTTCCCTCAGCGGCAGGCACCGCAGACGGCAGCAGCATAAACACCATACATACCGCCAACAAAAATGAAGCTATTTTCGCAATCTGTTTTTTACTCATACACAACAATCCTTTCACACTTATTTTTACTAAAACTTTAGCACAGTAAACGGTAAGATTCAACCGAATTCTTATCATAAATCAACTTCAGTTTCTGCGAATCGGGTTTGCCCGAGAAGGTTCCTATGCCCATACTTCTTCATGGGAATATATCTCTCCTCTTTCAGAATCCCTGCTCATTTACAAAAGTAAGATTTCGGTGTTAAATCACAAGCATCGCATCCCCAAAGCTAAAAAACCGATACCGCTCCTTCACCGCCTCCCCGTAAGCCGCCAGGACGTTCTCACGCCCCGCCAGCGCCGACACCAGCATTACAAGTGTAGATTCCGGCAGATGAAAATTGGTTATCAGCCCGTCTATCACACGAAACCGATAACCCGGATAAATAAAAATATCGGTCCACCCGCTTTTTGCCTGCAAAAAACCGTTCTCGTCCGCCGTCGCTTCCAATGTGCGGGTGCTTGTCGTACCTACCGCAATCACCCTCCTGCCGTCTGCCTTCGCAGCATTGATTTTACCTGCCGCTTCCTCTCCGATCCGGAAAAATTCGGAATGCATATGGTGCAGAAGCACGTCCGCCTCTTTTACCGGACGAAACGTTCCAAGTCCCACATGAAGCGTGATTTCTGCCACTTCCACGCCTTTATCCCGGATTTCCCGAAGCAGCCCGGGCGTAAAATGCAGCCCCGCCGTAGGCGCTGCGGCAGAGCCGTCATGCCTGGCATATACGGTCTGGTAACGGTTTTTATCTTTAAGCGGATGCGTTATATAAGGCGGCAGCGGCATCTGCCCCAGCTTGTCTAAAATTTCTTCAAAGATCCCGTCATACGTAAACCGGATCCGGCGGTTTCCCTCTTCTGCAATGTCCACCACCTCGCCCTTTAGCAGCCCGTCTCCAAACAAGATCCTCGTACCCGCTTTCGCCTTTTTCCCGGGCTTCACCAAGGTTTCCCAGACATCCTGCTCAATCCGCTTTAAAAGCAGCAGCTCAATCGGGGCGTCCGTCCCCTCTTTCCTTCCGTACAGCCGCGCCGGAATTACCTTTGTATTGTTGATTACCAGGCAGTCTCCCGGCTGCAGATATTCCGTAATATCCGAAAAATAACGGTGGCAAATCCCACCCGAATCTCTGTCCAAAACCATTAGCCTAGAGCCGGAGCGATCTTCCAAAGGATCCTGTGCAATCAGCTCCTTCGGCAGCTCATAATAAAAGTCTTTTACGTCCATAATCCCTGTTCTCTCCTGTTTTAAAAAGGCGTGTCCAAAAACCATATCATGTTCGGACACGCCGCATTCTTTAATTCCATTTGATTTTATAATAGCCGGAAGAAACCGTATTCGCCCGCTCTATCTTGATATAATAATCGCCCGGATTCATCCCGGTTTGTTTTTTGTCGGACATTTTCTTCTGATAAAGCGTAATTTTGCGCTGCCCGGCAGTATAATAAAGATTCCGGCTTCCGATCCGCTTTGAACCACTGTATACAGACAGCTTAAAACTTCCGTTCGTCTTGGCGTTATAGTACAGGCGGAGCCTCTGCCGCTTCGTCAGCTTCACATGATACCAATCCGCACCGGAAGATCCCGCCGGAATTAATCCGGTGCGCAGCCTGTTCTTCTTTAACGCGGCGGCTTTTGCTCTGGAAGGTGCAGAAACATCCTTTACCTTAGTAAACGCACGGGTAATCTCCGCTGCATTTTCCGAGCGGACACGGATAAAATACTCCTGTCCCTTTCGCATTCCAAACGTAAACCGGTACCAATAGCGGTTGTCGCTGTGTGCGGTATTGTAAAAAATAGAAGCGGATGACAAAAGATTTGTCCGGGAAGAATCATAAAGCGCCAGATATCCCTTTGCGTTCCCCTCCGCTTCATCCGAATCCAGAACCTCCACCGTCAAATACCCGTCCGCCGGCGCTTTGTACTGCAGCCATGTATATTTCTTTGTGTGGGCATAACTTTTCTGTTCCGATATCGCAACGGATGGATTCTCGTTAAAATCATACTCCGGTTCCTTTTTTTTATCCGCTGCCGACACAGCCAGCGGAACCATACACAATACCCCAAGTACCAGCAGCACTGCACATATTTTACAGCTCTTTCGCATAGCCATTCCTCCATGTAACATTATTCTGATTCAGGTATAACACATTCCGTTAAATATTGCCGGGCAGAACACCCTACTGCCACTTTAGCGTGTAAAAGCCGGAAGACATGCTGTCCGCGCGTTCTACTTTGACAAAATAATTTCCCGGCTGCACCCGTTCTATCGTATAAGCATGCCCTGTTTCCTCCGAGCCCTGCACCACATAACGCTTCGCCGTATTCAGATAAGAGCCCGAAAACGTAAGCTGGATCTGCCCGTTTGCCTTACCCGAATAATAAAAATGCAGATACTGCTTTTTCGGCACGGTAACCTTATACCAGTCCGCCGCATTGTCCCCGGCCATCATAATTCCTTTTGCAAGCTTATTCTTTGCCAATGATACCGCTTTTGCCTTCTTGGAAGCACTGCTTTTTGCCACTTTGGTAAATTTACAGTTGAGCGTAACCGCCCCCTGCGCCTGCAGCCTCAGATAATACGTGGTCTTCTTTTTTACGCCGAATACTGCCGTGTACTGTGCGGGTGCGCCGCCCGTATCATAAGCAAATTCCCCGGAAAGCGGAGCCTTCTTCTTGGAATCAAACAGCTGGAATATGCCCGATGCCGCCCCTGCTCCCGCTTTTCCCTTATTCTTTGCCGTAATCGTAATGTAGCCGTTATTGGGCGCCTTGTACTTCATCCAGATAAATTTCTGTGTATGGCCAAAATCATCTTCCCCGGCAACCGTTATATTTTTCTTCTGGTTAAAATTATTCGCCGCAGCCGATACGTCCGCCGGAAACAGGCCAAGCACCAGCATTGCCAGACACAAGACAATCCCCGCCTTTTGAAAGCGCATTCTGCCGTTCTTCATATGTTTTTCCTCCGTTTCTTTCCGAAATTATTTTTATTATAACAGACAGGAGGATATTTTTCTACTAAAAGATAAATGATCTTCCAATAAAAAAAGCGGGCAGATTGCGCCCGCTTTGATTGATTCTATTTCCAGCTTACTTTGTAATATCCGGTGCAGGTCTTAGCAGCCGGTTTGATCTGTACATAATATGTACCGGCCCTTACTTTTCCGGTCGAAGAAATCGGATCTTTCTTTCCCCAATAACCGGTTGTAATATCAAATGACCTTGTATATACGCCGGGTCCGGACAGTGTAAGCCGAACCGGCCCTGTCAGATACGGTGTAATATTGAATGTGATCTTCTGGGTTTTTGTCGTTTTAAACTTAAACCAGTGTGACGCTGTGGTACCTGCCCCGATTACGCCTACCGTAGTTTTTTTCCGATTCAGATTCAATGCTTTGCTCTTTTTGGAACCGCTTTTGTCGTTGACCTTTTTAAATTTTACACTGATATTTACGCCGCCGTAAGAGGATACGCCGATATAATAGGTGGTACCCTTCTTAACTCCATAATATTCCGAAGTATTGGTAGCGGCAGTAGAGCCTGTATCATACTCTAACAAACCGGATAAATATTTATTCCTGCTCTGGTTGTACAGCTGTACCTGCCCGTAAGGATAACTTACTACCTGACTGTTGCCGGAAAACTTAAGCTGCAAATAACCGTCTGCTTTTGCCTTGTATTTCACCCAGGTCAGTTCTTTGGTTACTGCACTGCAGGTTTCATCGCTAATTGTAATCGTCCCGCCATTCGGCTTAAGCGACATCTCAGCCGCACTGACTGTCTGCCGTGTCCCAACAACCATTGTAGAAAACACAAGCGCTGCTGCCAACATTAAACTTACTGCTCTTTGAAATAAACTCTTCTTTGTCCTTTCCATAACAACATGTTCCTTTCTGCATTTTATTTTTTTGTTTTATTATATATTACAAATTATAACACATATATAATAAAATTTCAATTCTTTTTTCACATTTTCTTCACATTTCCAGAACTGCCAATTTTACTGCTTCCAATCCGCCTAAAATGTCTTCCATTTCAGGGAATATTCCCCGGAAGAATATTTATTGCGACGTTCCACCCTTACATAATAGGTTCCCGGATTTAGGTCGAACTTCTTCTTGCTGCCGCTTCTTTTCATATAAAAATCCATTGTGTACTTTGTCTGCGCCCTGTCCAGATCAATATAGGCACCTTCGGAAAACAGCACGCCCCGGCTGTTATAAAATGAAAACCGGATCCCTTCGGAAAGGCGGTCTACATTCTGTCCGTCCCAGCCGTTTGTCTGAACGCTCACGTCCAGTCTAATCCGTTTTCTTTTCGTCAATTTGATCTGATACCAGTCTTTCTGCGACTCTCCTGTTACAATCACGCCTTTTACACTCTTATTGCGTGCCAGCGTCTTCGCCTTTTTTCTGGTTTTGCCGGCATTTTTCTTTACGGCTGACACCGTCGCCTTAATCCTTATGCCTGCGCTGCTCTCCACACGGAAATAATATGTCGTATTTGCCTTAACGCCGTAGGTAATATTGTAGTACCTCCCGTCGTCCGGCTTAGCCGTCGTAAAATAATCCGGCGTATAATCCAAAAACTGCTTGGCCGCATTGCATAACACGATATAACCGTTGGCATTACCGGCCGTCGCGGATTCCTTTGAAAACGAAACCGTGACCGAACCGGTTTTCTTCGGCTGAAAGCGGATCCAATGGAACTGCTTATTCTTGGCTGCCAGCTTACAGGCGGCATCCGAAATCACCGTCTCGGATATCCCCGTCCCGTTAAACGTATACTCGGCCGCTTTTGCCTCCCCCGGCATAACAAAAACAGCCGAAAACAGCATGAGCGCCGCCATCATAAGGCTGACTGCCCTGTTCCAAAAAACATTGCGTTGCTTCTTCATACCTTATAACTCCTTTCCATGCTCCTGTGATAGTTCTATTTTAGCACACTGTTCTGATTTTTCAACTGTTTTCTGACAGCCCGGATGATTTCCGGCAACCGTTTGCTTTACTGTTACAGAATCCGGCCCAAACCGCTACTTTCTAAGCTCAATCCCCATATGCTCAAGCGCCTTTAAAATCCGTTCCATCGCGCCCGTAATATCCGCTTCTTCCAGATTTTTCTCCTTCCCGCGGAATGTCAGGGAATATGCAAGCGATTTAAACCCGGGCTTAATCTGGCTGCCCTCATAAATATCAAACAGCGCGTAGCGTTCCAGGTAAGCGCCTCCCTTTGCGTCGAACACCTTCTCGATATCCCCCGCCAGAATCTCCTTTGGCACAACCATGCTGATATCGCGGTTTGACGCCGGGAACTTCGCAATTCCCCGGTACTTACGTCCAAAATCCGCAGCCGCCGTAATTTCCGGCATATCCAGTACCGCCACATACACGCGGTCCTTTATCGAATAATTTGCCGCCACAAGCGGATGGACTTCCCCGAGATAGCCTACGGCAGTCCCTTTATAAAAAATATCCGCCTGCCGTCCCGGATGCAGATACGGTCTTCCCGCGCCCGGATTGTATTCCGGCTTTTCAAACATGCCGGTTTTGGCAAAAAATTCCTCCACGACGCCCTTTAGCGTAAAGAAATCCCCTTCCCCGTACATGCCAAGCGTAAACTGCATCCGCTCGATGGGCAGTTCTGTTACCGGAACCTGATTGGGCAGGTAAATATTGCCCAGCTCATACAGGCGCACGTCCTGATTCCTGCGGTTATAATTCGTAGACAAAGACGTCAGCATTCCGTTTAACGGCGTCGTGCGCATAATACTGAAATCCTCGCCCAGCGGGTTTAAAATCGTCACGGTATCACGAAGCTTAGAATCCGCCGGAATGCACAGCTTATCAAACACCTTCGGGCTTTCAAAGGAATAGCACATTCCCTGGGAAAACCCGCAGTACTCCGCCACGTCCCTTGCAATCTGCTCAATCCGAAGCTTAAGAGACAGCTTCCCCGTCGTCGCTTCCCCGTCCGGCAGCGTCGTGGGGATATTGTCATAGCCGAAAAACCGCGCCGCCTCTTCGGCAATGTCCGCGCCGCACTCCAGATCCTGCCGCCAGGACGGCACGAGAATCTCATTCGTCTCTTTGTCATACGAAAGCTCCAGCCGTTCAAAATAAGAAAGCATATCCTCCGCCGCAATCTGCGTCCCCAAAAGCCGATTGTACTTCTCCGGTTCAAACGGAATACGCCTGCCTTCTTTTTTGACCGGATACACGTCGACTGCGCCGCCGATCACCTCGCCTGCGCCCAGTTCTTCAACCAGCTGGCAGGCGCGGTTCATCGCTTCCATCGCGTTGTTCGGATCCAGCCCCTTTTCAAATACGGAAGACGCATCGGTGCGCAGCCCGATCTTTTTACTGGACAGACGGATATTTGTGCCGTCAAAGCAGGCCGCTTCAAACAGCATGCATTTCACGCTGTCGGTAATCATGGAATTTTCGCCGCCCATAATGCCGGCAATCCCAACCGGTTTTTCGGCGTCGCAGATCATCAGCACGCTGTCGTCTAACTTCCGCTCCTGCCCGTCTAAGGTCACAAACGTTTCGTCCTTTGACGCGCGCCTTACGATAATCTCTTTTCCGGCAATCGTATCCAGATCATACGCATGCATCGGCTGGCCGTATTCCGCCATAACATAGTTTGTAATATCGACCAGGTTGTTGATTGGGCGGATGCCCTGCGCGGCCAGGCGGCGCTGCATCCACTTCGGGGACGGGGCGATTTTGATATTTTTGACCGCCCTCGCCACATAGCGGGAACACAAATCCGCATCCTTTACCGTCACCTTGATATAATCGTTCACATCCTCGCCGTTGCCCGTTTCCGTTACCTCCGGCAGCTTCAATTCCCTGCGAAACGTCGCCGCCGCTTCCCTTGCGATACCGATTACCGAAAAGCAGTCCACCCGGTTGGAGGTCACCTCGTATTCAAATACGGCGTCATGCAGCCCCAAAAGCCCTACGGCGTCCGCTCCCACCGGGACGTCCTCTTTAAAAATATAAATCCCCAGTTCCGGCGCTTCCGGATACATCTCGCGGCTTGAGCCGAGTTCTTCAATCGAACACATCATACCGTCGGATTCTATGCCGCGCAGCTTGCCTTTTTTGATTTTTATCCCGCCCGGCGTAACGCTTCCGTCATGGCCGCCTGCGACTCGCCCGCCGGAAAGCACAACCGGGACTTTGTCCCCTTCCGACACGTTCGGCGCTCCGGTTACAATCTGGATCGCTTCCTCCCGACCGATATCTACCTGGCAGACAATCAGCTTGTCGGCGTCGGGATGGCGTTCAATTTTTAAAATCTGCCCGACAACGATTTGTTCCAGATCCGCGTCTAATTTCCGATAGCCCTCCACCTTTGTCCCAGAGAGCGTCATCGCGTCCATAAATTCCTGTTCCGTCACGTCAAGCCCCGGAACCATTGCTTTTATCCATTCCAATGAAGTATTCATCTTACATCCTCCTGACCTTAGAATTGTTTTAAGAACCTGCTGTCGTTTTCATAAAGCAGGCGCATATCGTCAATTTCGTATTTTAAGAGCGCAATCCGCTCTAAGCCCACGCCAAACGCAAACCCGGAATACCGTTCCGAGATCGGAAGAGCACACA
>CAMSEJ010000010.1 GCA_947057405.1 uncultured Roseburia sp. | reverse complement strand
TCCCTACACGACGCTCTTCCGATCTTGTGGGTAAAAAGCTTATGGATTGCGTTCAGTGTCAAATACATCGGTTTCCTCCGGTACGGCGCTGTAAAAGCCTTCTTCCTTTCCGATGGCGGCGAAAGAGAGAATGGCGTCGGCGTTTAATTCGGCAGTGGCTGTTATGCGGGAAAATGCGGTTTCCATGACTGATTCGTCGATGGGCTTTCCGGTGACAAGTTCAATCTCCGTGTTTACGATTTGCTGTGCCTCGGCGGGGTTTTGGTTGATGAACGAGGTAGTGCTCTCGTGCATTTCCAGAAACTGTGCGACCAGATCCGGATGCTCCCGGATAAAATCGCCGCTTGCGACGACGAGTGCGGCAGGGTAATTGCCGTTTTGGAACAGCTCGTCGTAATCGAGCAGGATTTCGGCGTTTCCGTTCTGTTCCATAATGGTTCCCCACGGTTCGGGGACGACGGCGGCGTCAATGCTTCCGGCGTCCATCAGGTTTACGATATCTGCGTTGGAGCTGGCGTTGACGGTTACGTCGCCGCCCTGATCCGCCGTCTTTAAGCCGTGCTCCGACAACAGGGCAAGCAGGCACAGGTGCTGCGTATTGGCAATCTGCGGTACGGCGATTTTTTTGCCGGAAAGGTCTTCGACGGAAGAAATGCCGGCATCGGTCCGGACCAGAAGCACCGCTCCGGCGTTTGTGGCGTTTGCAATAATTTTGACGTCGCCGCCGGATTTGATGTTGGCATTGAGAGCCGGAACCGGGCCGATGTAGCCGATGTCGATTTCGCCTGCAAAGATGGCTTCGATTTCGGAAGGCCCGGCGGAAAAGGAGGTCCAGGAGACGTCACAGGTATCCTCCCATGCCAGTTCTAAGGTCTGCTGGTTTTTTAAGACCAGCGCCTGAGTGTGGGTAATATTCGGAAAATAAGCGATGCGCACGCTTGTTTTACCGCTGTCTGCAGGCTCGTCCGGCGCGCAGGCGGCAAAAAGTAGCAGCAAAACGGGTACGGTGGAAAGAAGAACGATAAGCGGTATCAGTTTTTTCATAAGATCTGTCACATCCTCCTGTTTGTAATTCTGTCGTTCCGGAAACGACAGGCCCTGGCGCTTAAGCGGCAGGGCAATCCGGAAAAAACAGAATATGTATCCGGCGTTTGCTTCCGGAGGATGCGGAAAAAAGAAAACAGGCGGCTTATCTCGGACAGAGCCTTTGGGGACTGCGCCCGGAGTTAATCCAGATGGCGTTTCTTTTTGCGCCGCTCGTCACAGTAACGGCAGCGGTAAATTTCCTTTTCCTTGTCAGTCAGGATAAAAATCTGATCCAGCTCCTGTTCAATGGAAGTGATGCACCTGGGGTTTTTGCATTTGATGACGTTGACGACCTGTTCTGGCAGGTGCAGCTGCTTTTTTTCCACGATATTGTTGTCTTTTATAATGTTTACGGTTATATTATGGTCAATAAATCCCAAAATATCCAAATCAAGCGTATCAATCGGGCATTCGACCTTGATCATGTCTTTTTTGCCCATTTTATTGCTCTTTGCGTTTTTAATGATGGCAATCTGGCAGTCCAGCCGGTCTAATTTTAAATCCTTGTAAATGGACATGCTCATGCCCGCTTTGATATGGTCAAGCACAAAGCCTTCCTGAATTCCACTGATATTTAACATATGCTACCTCCATTCCAACAGGGTGAGAATCAGCGCCATGCGTACATATACGCCGTACTGCGCCTGTTTAAAGTATACGGCGCGCGGATCGTCGTCCACTTCCACCGAAATTTCATTGACACGCGGCAGCGGGTGCAGAACCATCATGTCCTCTTTGGCGCGGGAAAGCTTGTCCTTTGTCAGGATATAGTAATCCTTCATGCGCACATAGTCTTCTTCATTAAAAAAACGTTCTTTCTGTACACGCGTCATATATAAAATATCCAGCTCCGGAATCGCTTCCTCCAGCCGTTCGAGTTCCTGATACGGAATCCCGTTTTTCTTAAGCACATCCTCCCGGATATAGCTTGGGACGCGCAGCTCTTCCGGTGAAATCAGGACGAACCGTATGCCCGGATAACGGATCAGGGCATGGATCAGCGAATGGACGGTCCGTCCGAATTTTAAGTCGCCGCACAGGCCAATCGTCAGGCTGTCCAAACGCCCTTTCAGTGAATGGATCGTCAGTAAATCGGTTAAGGTCTGTGTGGGATGCTGGTGGCCGCCGTCTCCGGCGTTAATGACAGGAATGGAAGATTTGGAAGAAGCAACAAGCGCTGCGCCTTCCTTGGGATGACGGATTGCACAGATATCGGCATAACAGGAGATAACACGGATGGTATCGGAAACGCTTTCGCCTTTGGCAGCGGAACTGCTGTCGGCGCTGGCAAAACCCAAAACAGAACCGCCGAGGTTTAACATCGCGGCCTCAAAACTGAGCCTTGTCCGGGTGCTTGGTTCGTAAAAGCAGGTTGCAAGCTTTTTGCCTTCGCATGCGTGGGCATATTTGGAAGGATGGTGTTCAATGTCGTTAGCCAGGGCGAGAAGGGAGTCTAATTCCTCCACGGTGAGGTCTAACGGACTCATTAAATGGCGCATAGAAGTCCTCCTTGATATAGATTTTTATTATCATATAACGAAACGGGGGAAAATACAAGGGGGAAATGACTTCGGCCTTATGCGTAATTTGCGGCGGCGCAATGCCGGAGCTTTCCGGAAATAAAACTGTCTGCCGCAGAGCGAATCGGCGAAAAAAATTTAAAAAAAATTAAGATGCAATGGAAAAGGTCCTGCGGTATGATGGTATGATAAAGAAACTATGTGTAACGAGCCGGAAGGGATATGGAAATATGGATGAAACAGGACGAACAGAACAGTCAGAATACGAAGCCGGGAGGGCGCGGATGCGTGCCGCAAGGCGCAAAAAAAGCAGGCAGGAACTGATTTTTAAGATGGTGCTTGCCGTTTTGTTCGCCGCAATCCCGGCCGTAACCGGAGGGGTTGTGTGGCGTGTGGCTGCGGGCCGGAGCGTAAAACCGGTCATAGAGGAAGTGGCGGCGCCAAAAAAAACGGTCCGGACGCCGCCGGAGTATGAAGAAGCGCTTTTAAGTATCAACGAATATTCCAGACCGGGAACGGCCTTGGAAGAAGTAAAGGGGATTGTGATCCATTATACGGCAAACCCCGGTACAACCGCCAGGCAGAACCGGGATTATTTTGAGGGGCTCGGCCTGTCCAAAGATACCTATGCCAGCAGCCATTATATCGTCGGGATAGAGGGGGAGGTCATTCAGTGTATCCCGTGTGAGGAAATGGCATATGCGTCGAATGAAAGGAACGCGGATACCATTGCAATCGAATGCTGTATTCCGGATGATACCGGAAAATTCACGGAGAAAACATACCGCACGCTGCTGCATCTGACAGCCTGGCTGATGGGAACATACGGGCTTGAAATTGACGACGTGATCCGCCATTATGACGTGACTCAGAAAGAGTGTCCAAAATATTATGTGCAGTATCCGCTGGAATGGGAGAAACTGAAAGAGGATATTGCAGAGTATATTGAGGCATACGGTGAATAATGCGGCTGCTGCGTTCGCATTGGAATACATAAAAAAACGCCTCTTGTTTTTTGAAATTGCATATGCTATAATATCAAAATGACTGCGGCGGCAGAAGTATGCCTGTTTGTGGATTTTCCAGTGAATTAGGTGCTTTGCCGGTAAGCAAAGTTGCTCTGCAACAGTTATCGCAACAAAGAATGTAACAGCCCGTGGCAGGGAAGGGCGTTACATCTGTATATAAGGAGGAAACAGCTATTATGAGCGTACAGGTAGAAACTTTAGAGAAGAATATGGCAAAGTTTACCATTGAGGTGTCCGAGGACAAAGTGGAACAGGCAATCCAGCAGGCATATTTAAAGCAAAAAGGCAAAATCCGGCTTCCGGGCTTCCGCAAGGGGAAGGTTCCGCGGAAAATGATTGAGAAAATGTACGGACCGGATATCTTTTTTGAGGATGCGGCGAACCAGCTGATCCGGGAGAACTGGATGCCGGCTGCGGACGAGAGCGGCATATCGGTTGTATCCCGTCCGGTGATTGATATTGTACAGCTTGAGCAGGGCAAGCCGTTTATTTTTACTGCGGAAGCGGCGGTAAAGCCGGAAGTGACGCTTGGGGAATATAAGGGCATTTCCGTGATGAAAGCAGACGAAGAAGTAACGGACGAAGAAGTAAACCGGATCGTGGAACGGGAACGGGAGCAGAACGCAAGGATGCTTGTGGTAGAGGATCGCAGCGCCCAAAACGGCGATACCGTTGTCATTGATTACGAAGGGTTTCTGGACGGAGAAGCATTTGAAGGCGGAAAGGGCGAGAACCATTCGCTGGAGCTGGGCTCGCATTCGTTCATTGATACATTTGAAGAGCAGCTGATCGGAAAGAACAGCGGCGACGAAACGGAAGTGCAGGTGACCTTCCCGGAAGAATACCATGTACGGGAGCTGGCAGGAAAGCCGGCGGTTTTCCGGGTTAAAATCCATGAGATCCGGGCAAAAGAGCTGCCGGAGCTGGACGACGAGTTTGCACAGGACGTATCGGAATATGATACGCTGGAAGAATACAGAGGGCATATCAGAGAGCAGCTGCAGGAAAAAGCAAAAGAAGAAGCAAAGCGCATCAAGGAAGACGAAGCAGTCGGAAAAGTGGTAGAGCTTGCTTCCATGGATATTCCGGAAGCGATGATTGATACGCAGGTAGAGGTCATGGTAGAGGATTTCGCACAGAGGATACAGTCCCAGGGACTTGGGTTTGAACAGTATATGCAGTTTTCCGGGCTGACACCGGATAAGCTGAAAGAGCAGATGAGGCCGGAAGCGGTTGCACGCATTGAACGGAGCCTTGTTCTCGAACAGATCGTAAAAGTGGAAAATATCGAGACTACCGAGGATGAGCTGAAGGCAGAGGTTGCAAAAATGGCAGCGCCTTATGGCATGAATGCAGACAAGATGATGGAGCAGATGAGCGAGGAAGACAGAGAATCTATCCGCAAAGATTATGCGCTTCAGAAAGCGGCGGATTTGATTGTGGAGCATTCGGTGGAAGTTGAGGAAGCAGAAGGAATAGAAGAATAAGCAAACAGCAGGATAGGTCGGGCCGGCGCAGGGCCCGGTCTGTTTTGGTGTAACGGACGAATCGGAAACAGGAGGCGGGATATATGAGTTTGGTACCTTATGTCATTGAACAGACGAGCAGGGGAGAACGCAGCTACGATATATTTTCGAGGCTGTTAAAAGACAGGATTATTTTCCTGGGGGAAGAAGTCAATGAAGCAACGGCGGGGCTGGTGGTAGCACAGCTGCTGTTCTTGGAGTCGGAGGATCCGGGCAAGGACATCCAGCTGTATATCAATTCACCGGGCGGCGTCGTTACGGCGGGAATGGCGATTTACGATACGATGCAGTATATCAAATGCGACGTGTCCACAATCTGCATCGGTCTTGCGGCAAGTATGGGCGCATTCCTGCTGGCAGGCGGCACGAAGGGAAAACGGATGGCGCTTCCGAATGCGGAGATTATGATTCATCAGCCGTCCGGCGGCGCAAAGGGGCAGGCGACCGAAATTGAAATTGCAGCCGAGAATATATTAAAAACCAAGAGACGCCTGAATGAGATTTTGGCGGAAAATACCGGCAAGCCTTATGAGGTCATTGCCGCGGATACGGAGCGGGATCACTATCTTTGCGCGCAGGAAGCGAAGGAATACGGCTTAATCGATCTCGTCATAACGAATCGTGAAAAATAATGATGGAGTGAAAAGCAGCTATGGCAGGAAAAAATATTATAGGCGGCGCAGACCGGATTTGCTGTTCCTTTTGCGGCAGATCGCAGGAACAGGTCAGGAAGCTGATTGCAGGCCCGCGCGGGGCATTTATCTGTGACGAATGCGTAGACATCTGTGCGGAGATTATCGAAGAAGAAATGCAGGAAGAGGAAGAAGCAGAATACCATATGCCGGAACAGGAAATTAACCTGCTCAAACCGGAGGAATTAAAGGCTTTTCTGGACGAATACGTCATCGGACAGGAGAAGGCGAAAAAGGTGCTTTCCGTGGCGGTTTACAACCATTATAAGAAGATTCTGGCAGGCACGGACCTGGATGTGGAGCTGCAAAAAAGCAATGTCCTGATGCTGGGGCCGACCGGTTCGGGCAAGACGTATCTGGCGCAGACGCTGGCGCGGATTTTGAATGTGCCGTTTGCCATTGCGGACGCTACAACGCTGACGGAAGCGGGATACGTAGGCGAGGACGTAGAGAATATCCTGTTAAAGATCATACAGGCTGCGGATTACGATTTGGAGCGTGCGCAGCGCGGGATTATTTATATAGATGAAATTGATAAAATTACCAAGAAATCGGAAAATGTATCCATCACCAGAGACGTGTCCGGGGAAGGGGTACAGCAGGCGCTTTTGAAAATCTTAGAAGGCACCGTCGCATCCGTACCGCCGCAGGGCGGGAGGAAGCATCCGCAGCAGGAGCTGATCCAGATTGATACGACGGATATTTTGTTTATCTGCGGAGGGGCGTTTGACGGTTTGGAAAAGATTATTGATCGGCGGCTTGACCAGAAGGCGATCGGGTTTAATGCCGTTGTGAAGGACAAACGCGACATTAATGTGGGCGAAGCGTTCCGGCACGCGATGCCGCAGGATTTTATTAAATTTGGCCTGATTCCGGAATTTATCGGCCGCGTGCCGGTTACGGTGTCATTGGATTCGCTGGACAGAGAGGCTTTGGTGCGCATTTTGACGGAGCCGAGAAATTCGCTGGTGAAGCAGTACCAGAAGCTGTTTGAGCTGGATGGGGTGGCGCTGCATTTTGATGAAGATGCGATTGCGGCGATTGCGGAAAAGGCGATGGAACGTCAGACCGGCGCCAGAGGTCTGCGCGCGATTATGGAGAATGTTATGATGGATCTGATGTATACGGTTCCGTCGGATGATTATATTACGGAATATACGATCCACCGGGATATGGTGGACAGTATGGACGAAGAGGAAAACGGGTTGTTGTTAGAATCGAAGAGTGCGTAGGACGATTGTATGCAGAGGGGAGCTGTCGCGGTAATGATGGATGTTATTGCTGCTGACAGCTCAATGTTATTTTTGGGACGGACAGAGCGTTTCAGACGAGCTTTGGCAGCCTTTTACAAAACAACCGGAAAGGGGAACTTACATTGAACGACAAATTTATGACAATTCCGGCAGTGGCCCTGCGCGGAATGACAATTCTGCCCGGCATGGTGGCGCATTTTGACGTCAGCCGCAGACGGTCGATCCGGGCAATCGAAGAAGCAATGATGGGAGAGCAGGAGATTTTTCTGGTTACACAGCGTGACGTGGAGGATGACGACCCGCAGATCGAGGAATTGTACCGAATCGGTATTGTGGCCCGGATCAAGCAGGTCATTAAAATGCAGAACGGCATTGTCCGGATTCTGGTGGAAGGGCAGCAGCGTGCGGAGCTTTCCGGCATAATCGATCAGGAGTCGTTTCTTTTAGCGGAAGTTGCATATCTGGAAGAAGAGCCTGCCGCGTATACGCAGGAGGCCGGCGAGGGGATACGCCGTGCCATTCAGGAGACGTACGTGCGTTATGCCGCCTTAAATCCGAAGCTGGGCAAGGAATTTTTACGTCAGACGGCGGAGACAAAGGATGCAGGCAGGCTGATGGATTTGATTGCCAATAATATTTCGGTTTATTATGAGGACAGGCAGCGGTATCTGGAGGCAATTACGCTGGAAGAACGCTATGAAGTACTGATGGGCATTCTGTTAAAAGAAATCAGTGTGATTTCGATTAAGAACGAGTTTCAGGAAAAGGTAAAGGATCAGGTGGACAAAAACCAGAAAGAATACCTGATGCGGGAACAGCTGAAGGTAATCCGCGAGGAGCTGGGAGAGGATCATACGGAATCCGATGCCGACCAGTTTCTGGCGGCGCTGAAAAAACTGAAGGCCACAAAAGACGTGAAGGAAAAAATCCGTAAGGAAATTGAGCGTTTCAAAAACATCAATTCCAATTCGTCCGAGAGCGCCGTGGCGCGGGGCTACATTGAAACGGTTTTAGAGCTGCCATGGGATAAGGCGTCAAAGGATAACCGGGATTTGAAGAATGCGGCCAAAGTGCTTGACGACGATCATTACGGGCTGGAAAAGGTAAAGGAGCGGATGCTGGAATTTCTGGCGGTCCGCAATCTGACGAAAAAGGGAGAGAGCCCGATTATCTGCCTGGTGGGACCGCCCGGAACGGGAAAGACGAGCATTGCGAAGTCGGTGGCGAAGGCGCTGGACAAAAAGTACGTGCGTATCTGCCTGGGCGGCGTCCGGGATGAAGCGGAAATCCGCGGGCACAGAAGGACCTATGTCGGGGCGATGCCGGGCAGGATTGCCGCGGGGCTTCGGACGGCAGGGGTAAAAAATCCGCTGATGCTGCTGGATGAAATTGACAAGGTCAGCAGCGATTACAAAGGGGATACCGCTTCGGCGCTGCTGGAGGTGCTGGATTCCGAGCAAAACGATAAATTCCGGGATCACTATGTGGAAATCCCGCTGGATTTATCGGAAGTGCTGTTTATCGCCACGGCGAATTCCGCGCAGGAGATCCCAAGGCCGCTTCTGGACCGGATGGAGCTGATTGAAGTCAGCAGTTATACGGAGAACGAGAAAATACACATTGCGAAAGAACATCTGGTGCGCAAGCAGGTGAAGAAAAACGGGCTTACCAAAAGCCGGATTACGATTAGCGAGGACGCGCTTGCCATGGTGATCCGCGGTTATACCAAAGAAGCGGGCGTACGCAGCTTAGAACGCAAAATCGGCGAAATCTGCAGAAAAGCAGCCCGGGAAATTTATGAGGGCAGCAAAAAAAAGGTGTCCGTGACCAAAAAGAATCTGACGCAGTATCTGGGAAAGGAAAAGTATACGTATGACCGGGCAAATAAAACCGACGAGATCGGGATCGTAAGAGGACTTGCCTGGACAAGCGTGGGCGGCGACACGCTGGAAATTGAGGTCAATGTCATGCCGGGGAAAGGGGAATTCCGCCTGACGGGGCAGCTCGGCGAGGTGATGAAGGAATCGGCGCAGGCGGGAATCAGCTATATTCGTTCCGTCAGCGCAGAGTACAGGATTCCGAAAACATTTTTTAAAGAGAACGATATCCACATCCATATCCCCGAAGGCGCCGTGCCCAAAGACGGGCCGTCCGCCGGGATTACGATGGCGACCGCCATGCTTTCGGCAATTACCGGGCAGAAGGTGCGGGCCGACGTGGCAATGACCGGGGAAATTACCCTGCGCGGGAGGGTGCTTCCGATTGGAGGACTCAAAGAGAAGACGCTGGCGGCCAAAAATGCGGGAATTAAGACCGTCTGCGTGCCGAAAAAGAACGAAAAGGATATGGATGAGATCAGTGACGAAATCAAACAGGGTCTTACGATTGTTTATGTGGAAACGATGCGGGATGTGTTAAAAGCGGCATTTGTGCACAAAAAAGGATAAGGGAGAGAGTTATGGTCATTAAAAACGTAGAACTGGAAACCGTATGCGGCATTACAAGCGCCCTGCCGGAACATACCCTGCCGGAGGTGGCATTTTCCGGCAAGTCCAATGTCGGGAAATCCTCGCTGATCAACGGGCTTATGAACCGCAAAGCGCTGGCACGGACATCCGCCCAGCCCGGAAAGACCCAGACCCTTAATTTTTATAATATCAACCAGGCCATGTATCTGGTCGATCTGCCCGGCTACGGCTACGCCAAGGTGCCGGAACGGGAAAAGCTCAAATGGGGCAAAATGATTGAACGGTATCTGCACAAGTCGAAGCAGTTAAAGGCGGTCTTCCTTTTGATTGACATCCGGCACGATCCGTCGGCAAACGATAAGACCATGTACGACTGGATTGTATACCAGGGATATGAGCCTGTTATCATTGCAACCAAGCTGGATAAGCTGAAAAAATCACAGGTAAAAAAACATCTGGACGCCATCCGCATGGGCCTGTCTCTGACTCCGGGTACCAAAATTTTTCCGTACTCCGCCCTCACAAAACAGGGGCGGGACGAAATCTGGGAATACATTGATTCTTTGGTGCTTTAAAGACAGGGAGGTGTTTTGTGAAAGCGAAATATCGTTTTACGGCCGTACTGCTTTTGTCCGTAGCGGCGTGCGCCGCGCTGTTCGTCCGGGTTTACGGGACGGGCAGGCAGGAGGAGCGGGCAGGAGGAGAAGGGATTTTGGCCGTGGCTTCTTTTTATCCGGTCTATGTTGCGGCGGAGCAGGTCGCGGGCGGCTGTGAGAATATCCGGATCGAATGCTTAAGCGAACCGCAGTCGGGCTGCCTGCACGATTTTGTGCTGACGCCGGAGGATATGCAGCTGCTTTCGTCCGCCGATCTGTTTTTAGTCAACGGCGGCGGCATGGAGACGTTTTTGGAGGAAGTCGCGGCGCAGTATCCGTCTCTTACGGTGGCAGAAACCGCGGACGGGCTTGTGTCGGAAGAAAACGCCCATGCCTGGATGGGGATTGCAAAGTACCGCGCGCAGGTGGACGCGGTTTTAAACGCCCTCTGTAAAGCGTCGGAAGATGACGCGCCGCAGCTAAAGGCAAACGCGGCCGCATACGACGCAAAGCTTATGGCCCTTAAAGAGCAGCAGGAAGCGTTACGGGACGTCCTTGCGGGCAGCAAAGTGATTTCCTTTCATGAGGCATACGAATATCTGGCGGAGGATTACGGGCTTGAAATCGTATATACCCTGGATCTCGACGAGGAACGGCAGGTTTCCGCCGGGGAAGTGGCGGACGTCTTAAAGGCGGTAAAAGAGGAAGGCGTGCGCGTTATCCTGGCGGAAGAGCTTTACGGGGCGGACATGGCGGAAACAATCCGGAAAGAAGCGGACGTGGCCGTATGTTTTCTGGATACGCTGGTGCGCGGCGATTACGGCGCAGACAGCTATATCGACGGGATGCAGCAAAATATCAATCTGCTGAAGGAAGCGTTTGGGGTAAACTGATATGAAAAAAATGATCCGGCCATGCGGCCTGCACTGTATCAAAGTCAACCATCTGGGCGTGCGGTTCGGGGAGCAGGTGATATTAGAGGATATCAACCTGCACATCCACTGCGGGAGCATCAACGCCATTATCGGCAAAAACGGCGCGGGAAAATCGACGCTGATACGCGCCATGTTAAACGATATCCCGCACACCGGCAAAATTGAATTTAAAGACCACGAAAACGGCAGGCTGCGCAAGTTAAAAATCGGCTATGTGCCGCAGAGTATCAATATCGAGAAAAATACGCCGGTCAGCGTGTACGATCTGATTGCAGGCTACCAGTGCCGCTTTCCGGTATTTCTGGCCAAGAGCAGGAAAGTGGAAGAAAAAATCCGGCAGGCGCTGGACGTCTTTGAGGCCGGGGAATTTATGGACCGGCAGGTATGCAACCTTTCCGGCGGGCAGCTACAGAGGGTGCTTTTGGCCATGGCGATTATGGACGAGCCAAACCTTTTGCTTTTGGACGAGCCGGTGTCCGGGGTGGATCAAAACGGCATGGAGCTGTTTTACCGCACGATGCAGTATTTGAAGGAAAATTTCGATCTGGCGATTATTCTGATTTCACATGATCTGGATTATGTGGCGAAATACGCGGATAAAGTCATTTTGCTGGATAAAACCATTTTAAAAGAGGGCAGCGCAAAGGAAGTATACGAAAGCGCCCCGTTCGGGGAACTGTTCGGCGTAGGAGAGCTTCCCGGTTATGTGTCAAAAAGGAGGTAGGGGATGCTTGCATATGGATTTATGAGAAACGCCCTGCTTGCGGTGCTGGTGATTACGCCGTTGTTCGGTTTGCTTGGGACGATGATTGTCAGCCGCAAAATGGCTTTTTTTTCGGACGCGCTCGGTCATTCCGCCCTGACGGGGATTGCGGTGGGCGTGGTAATGGGGTGTACGGATACCGATTTATCCATGCTGCTTTTTGCCGTCGCGTTTGCCCTTCTGTTAAATTATATCAGCGGCAGAAGGGAGTCTGCGGCGGATACGGTGATATCTGTTTTTTCCTCCTGTTCCGTCGCAGTCGGGCTTGCGGTTTTGTCAAAGGGCGGGAATTTCAGCCGGTATTCAAGCCTTTTGGTAGGGGATATTTTAAGCATTACAGGGCGCGAAATCGGCTTTCTGGCGGTGATTTTTGTACTGACGGTTCTGTTTTATGCGTTTTGCTTCAACGGGTTGCATGCGGCGGGGATTCACCGGACGTTAGCGGCAAACAGGCATATCCCGGTGCGTCTTTTGGAAAATTTGTTTGCGGTATTTGTTGCGGTGATTGTGACGCTTTCGATTAAGTGGGTCGGGATATTGATTATCAATGCGCTTTTGATTTTGCCTGCGGCGGCGGGGCAGAATCTGGCGGAAAATATGCGGGAATATCACTTCTTTGCAGTGCTGTTTTCGGTGTTTTCCGGCGTGACGGGGCTGTTCGTATCGTATTATACGAATGTGGCGGCGGGGCCTACGATAGTGATATTTGCCGGGATTTTGTATTTTGCAACGTATTTTTATGCAAAGAAGGCGAATGGGTGAGCGTGCGGCGGACAGCCGTTTTTGAGGATAGCAGGAACAGGAATTAAAACAGACAAAAAAGGAGATTACAAATGAATGACACAGTTTTGGCAGTAGCGGCGGGGCATACGATTACGGAGCAGGAGTTAAATAATCTGATTGCGAATTATCCGCCCGAGCAGCAGGTATACTTTTCAAATCCGAATGCGAAGGATGAACTTTTGGAGCAGCTGATCGGCTTTCATCTGTTTTCGGCGCTGGCAAAAGAGCAGAAAATCAAAGAAAGCAAAACGTACCGGGAAACCCTTGCAAAGATGGAACAGGAACTTGCAAGCCATATGGCGGCTACCGGGGTAATAGAACGGGTTACGGTGGATGATTCGGAGGCAGAGGCGTATTTTGACGCGCACCCGGCGCAGCTTCAGGCAGGCGAACAGGTGAAGGCAAGCCATATTTTAGTGGACAGCGAGGAGGACGCAAAGAAGGCCGCAGAGGAGATTGCGGCTGGAAAGGCGTTTTCGGACGCGGCCAGGGAGTATTCCACCTGCCCGTCGAAGGAAAAAGGCGGGGATCTGGGATATTTCGGAAAGGGGCAGATGGTGCCGGAGTTTGAACGGGCGGCGTTTGGCGCACAGGCTGGCGAGACGGTGGGCCCGGTTCAGACGCAGTTCGGATATCATCTGATCCGGGTGGAGGATAAAAAGCAAGAGGAGGGCGTCCGGTTTTCGGACATAAAGGAACAGCTTAAGGAAAAGCTTTTGCAGCAGAAGAAGCAGGAGGTTTACTTAAAAACGGTAAAGGAACTGGAAGTAAAATACGGTGTGGAAAGGATGCGGTAACATGACGGATACATTGCCGAAGGATCCGGTTTTGCTGCTGAGTTATGTGAATACGCAGCTGAGAGATTTTTACGCGTCCCTGCAGGATTTTTGCGTGGCGGCGGATGTGCGTGAGGAAGAGATCCGGGAGAAACTGGCGGGAATTGATTACCGGTATGACGAAACGGCAAACCGGTTTGTTTAAAGAAAAGGAGACGACATTATGTGGGCATATGAAAGTGTATTTTATCAGATTTATCCGTTGGGGTTCTGCGGGGCGCCGTATGAGAACGACGGGAAGCTTGCGCATCGGATTTTAAAAGTGAAGGAGTGGATTCCCCATATGAAAAAGCTGGGGATAAACGCCGTTTATTTTTCTCCGGTGTTTGAGTCGGATACTCATGGGTATAATACGAGGGACTATAAGAAAATTGACTGCCGCCTGGGGACGAATGAGGATTTTAAAGAAGTCTGCGACGCGCTGCATAAGGAAGGAATACGGGTTGTTTTGGACGGCGTGTTTAACCATGTGGGGAGGGGATTCGACGCATTTTCGGATGTGCTGAAAAACCGGGAAAATTCGCCGTACCGGGACTGGTTTCATATTGATTTTCACGGCAATTCCGGATATGATGACGGGCTTTGGTACGAGGGCTGGGAAGGCAATTACGATTTGGTGAAGCTCAACCTTTCCAATCCGGCGGTTGTGGAGCATATTTTTTCCGCGGTGAAGGGCTGGGTGGAAGAATTTGATATCGACGGGCTGAGGCTTGACGTGGCGTACTGCCTGACGCCGGATTTTCTGCGCCGGCTGCGGGCGTTTACGGACGGCTTAAAGGAGGATTTTTTCCTGGTAGGGGAAACGCTGCATGGGGATTATAAGCAGTGGATGAATCCCGAAATGCTGCATTCGGTAACGAATTATGAGTGCTATAAAGGGCTGTTTTCAAGCTTTAATTCTGAGAACATGTTTGAAATTGTGCATTCTCTGCTGCGGCAGTTCGGGCCGGAGGAGTGGACGCTTTATAAGGGGCAGCATATGCTGTCGTTTGTGGATAACCATGACGTGACCAGGATTGCGTCAAATCTGGCAAAAGAGGAACATCTGCCGCTCATTTATGCGCTGGCATTCGGTATGCCGGGGATCCCGTGCGTGTACTACGGAAGCGAGTGGGGCGCAAAGGCGAAGAAGGAAGAAGGGGATCCGGCGCTTCGGGCGTGCTTTGACAAACCGGAAGAGAATGCGCTTTCGGAGTGGATTGGGAAGCTTTCGGAGGCGAAAAAAGGCTCGGAGGCGTTGAATTACGGAGGCTTCAGGTCGGTGCTTTTGACGAACCGGCAGTGTATTTTCGAGCGTAAAACGGATACGGAGCGCGTGCTTGTGGCGATCAATGCGGACAGTGAGGAGTACCATGCGCATTTTGACGCGGGATGCGGGATGGCCGTGGATTTGATTACGGGAGAGGATCATGACTTTGGCGGAGGAAGCAGGCTGCCGGGGTACAGCGCTTCTTTCTGGAAGATGGAGCGGTAGCTTCATGTAAAACGGAATCGAATGGAAAACAGCATCCGACTGATACAGGCTCGGATGCTGTTTTTCTTACTGATTTTTCCTGGGTTTTCCCATTTTTTTTGATTTTTCCACGCAGCACCGCTGGGCGCTGATTACGGCGTTCCGCAGCCCGGCCTCTTCTAATTTGGCTACGGCGGCAATCGTGGTGCCGCCCGGGGAGCAGACCGCGTCTTTGAGCGCTCCGGGGTGTTTTCCGGTTTCAAGAACCATTTTGGCTGCGCCGTAAACGGCCTGTGCCGCAAATTTATATGCCTGTGCCCGGGGCATCCCGTCGGCAACAGCAGCGTCCGCCATCGCTTCAATGAACAGGTAAACGTAAGCCGGCGAAGAACCGCTGACTCCGGTGACGGTGTCCATTAAGGATTCCGGCACGATTTCGGCCTTGCCGAAGCTTTCAAATACCGTGACAACCGTCTGCAGCTCTTCTTTCGTGACAAGCTTATTCGGCGACAGCGCCGACATGGCTTCCGAAACCGTCGCCGGTGTATTAGGCATGGCGCGGATTATTTTTACGGGCTTGCCAAAACAGTCGTCCAGCCTGGAATGGCTTATGCCGGCTGCGATCGCTACAATCAGCCTGTCTTCGTCTACGTCGTCGCGGATTTCCTTAATCACGCTTTTGTAAAGGTGCGGTTTGACGGCAAGGAATACGATGTCGGAATTTCGGGTGACTTTCCGGTTGTCCGGTGTTGTCCGTATACCGAAATCATGAGCGATCCGGTCTAAGCTTGCCTGCGTCTGTGCGCTGGCGGTCAGCCGTTCCGCGGTGCAGATGCCGGAGCTTAATATACCGCTTACCATGGCGCTGCCCATATTGCCGCAGCCGATAAATCCGATTTTTTTGTCCATAGTATGTACGGTTTAGAAATCGGTCAGGTTGGCTGCCCTTCTCTCAAGGAATGCGCCCATGCCTTCTGCCTTGTCATGTGTGGAGCAGGTTACGCCGAATAAGTTGGCTTCCATTTCAACGGCATTGCGGATGTCCATATCATATCCGTTGTTGATGGCTGCTTTTGCGATGGAAACGGCATAGCTTCCCTTGGAGATGATTTTTTTGGCCATTTCGGAAGCGGTATTCATCAGTTCTTCTTTGGCAACTACTTTGTTGACAAGGCCGATGCGGTATGCTTCGTTGGCGTCAATGCTGTCGCAGGTAAAGATCATCTCTTTTGCGCGTCCCATGCCGACCAGGCGGGCAAGACGCTGTGTTCCGCCAAAGCCCGGGATGATGCCGAGGCCCGTTTCCGGCTGTGCGAACGTAGCGTTGTCGGAAGCGATACGGATATCACATGCCATGGCGATTTCGCAGCCGCCGCCGAGCGCAAAGCCGTTTACGGCAGCGATTGTAACCTGGCGCATATTCATCAGCTTAAAGAACGGAACGGAAGCTTTCATGCCGAATGCCCTTGCTTCTGCTGCAGAAAAGTTCACCATTTCGTCAATTGCAGCGCCTGCAACGAAGGATTTAAATTCATTGCCTTTTTTGTCCGGGCCGCCGGTTAAGATGACAACTTTTACGTCGTCTCTGGCTTCAATTTCGGTTAAGACCTGGTTTAACTCATCTAATGTTTCGGAATTTAATGCGTTGAGCGCCGCCGGACGGCTGATTTTGAGGACTGCGATTTCGTCGGCAACCTCTAAAACTAAATTGTTCATTTGAAAAACCTCCTGTGTTGTTTTGGAATGTTCAGATGATCGGT
>CAMSEJ010000009.1 GCA_947057405.1 uncultured Roseburia sp. | reverse complement strand
TATAATGAAGCGGAAACCATGCAGATGCTGAAGGAAGAAGGCCGCAGAGAAGGCCACAGGGAAGGGCTTGCAGAAAGCCGGAAAGAGATTGCCCAGAGCATGCTCAATGCGAACGAGCCCATAGAAAAAATAGTAAGATATACCGGTATGGAAAAAGAGGACGTAGAGGATTTGGCGGCAAGTCTGTAGATACCGGCTGCCTGTAAGCGGATCACACGAAATCGCTCCGCGAAGGCTCCGACGCTCCGAAGATCCGAAGCCGTAGAACTGTTCACTTCAGATTCTTGCAGAGATTGAAGAACAGAAAAGGAGCAGGTGCATATATTGAGAATCAGAAAGAATGTATGCATAATTACAGAAGAAATACGTATAGAGATGACAATACAGACAAAATACCATAAAACAAGATCACAATCAGGGGGCGGCAGAACGCCCCTGTTCATTTTTGGCGAAAACCCGATGAAAGGAATGATAAAAAAATGAAAATAATAATAACTGTAGGTCACAGTATCTTAAAAAACGGCGCCAGCACAAGCGCGGACGGACGCCCGTTTGACGGCGTTTTAGAATATGCTTATAATAAGGAAATTGTTGAAAAAGTGGCCGGATACCTGCGCAGTGCCGGGCATGAGACAGACGTGCTTATATGTCCGGAAAAAAAGTTCACAAACAGTACGGAAGAAAAAAGTTATAAACTTTCCAGAGTCAATAACGGGGGCTATGGGATGGTAGCGGAATTGCATCTGAACGCTTCGGCAGGGCATAATGCACGCGGATGCGAGGTGTTATATTTATCGGAAAAAGGGCGGCTGGCCGCACAGAAGATCCAGGAACGGCTTGCAACGGTATTTGAGGATCGCGGAATCCAAAAGCGCCCGGAATTGTATATGTTAAACAAAACCGTGCCGACGGCAGTTATGGTAGAAAGCTTTTTTTGTGATAATGCAAAGGATTGTGCACTGGCGGGGAAGACAAACGTTGCCCTGTTGATTGCGGAAGGGATCCATGGCGGAAAAATAGCAGAAGCTCATGGAAGCAAGGAGGAAGGAAAGGGATTGTATCATGTTCAGGCAGGCGGGTTCTCGGTGCGGCAAAATGCCGAGAAACTAAAAGAAAAGCTGCTTGAAAAAGGCTTCGATGCATTGATAGTAACCGCAAACCAGGGCGGTGTTGTCTATCAGGTACAGACAGGCGTTTACAACAAAAAGGAAAACGCACAGGTTATGGAACAGAATCTGCGTGCAGCCGGATTTGATGCCTTAATTGTACAGAGCGGAACAATCTGAATTTACCATTCTCCATTGCAAAGGGGAGCTGCCATACCGGAATACACCCGAAGCATACATTCTTTCCGCAATTCAAAATGATTTTATCCATACCATATGCCCGATCAGGCAGCTCACACAAACGAAACAACGCAGATTTGCCCCGAAACTTCCTATTAATAGTATCCTGAAACAATGCAGATTTTATCCTCAAAAGCTCTGCGGCCGTAAAATCTCAAAAAAATCCTCTGTCCCCCTTCAATATTTCAGATTTTATCCGATATAAATAACAAGAATAGTCAGAAATTGTTAAAGAATTACTTTACCTGCATTTGGCACAAATCTCCCGTTTGGTGTGGAATACATTTGCCGGAAAGCATTTTTCAAACATACTCTAATCCGGTGTAGAGTACTTCTTTAACAATTCCTGTAAGGGAGCCTCCGGGCATCTTTTGACAGCATGTATACTGGTATGTACATGCTGTCAGCAGAGTGCGGTGTCCGGGCTGCCCCTCCGGCAAAGCATCCCGAAATCCCCTGATACAATTTAACAAGAAACAGAAAAAATAACCAGATCCGGAAAACATCGTAAATCCGGATCGGCAAAATAAAGTTGCTATTTCACGAATAAGGTGCTAAATTATATAATAGGAATAAACGGAAAGCCAAAGGTTATCAGAGAGAACCGGGGAGATAACTTTATGATAAGGAGGGTTAGCTTATGACAGAGAAGGAATTTCGCAAACTGAAGGCAAAGGATCTCGTGCAGCTTCTTTTGACACAGGGCGGCGAAGCATCCCAGCTTCAGGGTCAGATAGATAAAAAGGGGGAAGAACTGGCGGTGCTTTTGGCCGATAATGATGCGTTAAAGGTCAAACTCGACGACAGTGATGCATATATTGAGAATCTCAAGAAAGATCTGGATCTGCGCGACACCAGGATACGCAGTCTTGAGACAGAGCTCGAAATGCTGCGCAACGACCTGTGGATAGACATGAAAGAGATTGGAACCCTCACAGAAGCAGCCAGGCTCATAAACGATATTTTTGATACAACCCAGCGGGAAGCAGATCAGCATATAAAATATGCAAAGGAACAGGGCATTAACCCCAGCACGGTCAGGGTAGCAAAGCCCGCCATGCCAATCACTGCGATGCCGTCTTCCGCAGCCAGTGCGAAAAAAGAACGCATTGCAGCAGTTCAGGCAAAACCCGAACCAAAACGTAAGCTTCAGGCAAAACCGAAAGCCGAGACAAGAAACGCAGCGGTCATCCCGGCCATCGACAAATTCGCGGCCGATTCCAAAAGGGCATATGAAAAATCCCAGCCGATTTCCGCAATCGACAGGCTCTCGGCAGAATATCATATAACCAAAGCCGTTACAGCCGCTGCAGCGGCAATAGAAGAAGCCGTTCCGGCCGCCGCATCTGCCCGGTCGAACAATACAACTGCAGCAACCACATCCGTCCGGGCAACTGATACAACTACATCCGCCGCATCTGCCCGGTCGAACGATACAGCTACAACAACCACATCCGCTCAGGCATTTGACATCACTGTACCAACCACATCTGCCGGAATTACCGACACAACTGAATCAACCGGAACCACTGATACCGCATCTGCCGGCATGGCAGCTGCACCAATCGGAGCAACTGACACTGTATCCGCCGACACGGCAGCCGCAGCAGCTGCATCAACCGGAGCAACTGACACTGCATCCGCCGACACGGCAGCCGCAGCAGCTGCATCAACCGGAACAACTGACACCGCATCCGCCGACGTGACAACCGCATCTGCCGGAATCACCGGCACCGCATCCGCATCAACCGGAACTACCGACACCTTAGCTGCCAACACCGCCGCCTCGACCGGAGCCGCTGACACAACGGCCGCATCTGCCCAGGCAGGCAATGCGGCAGGTCCGGACACCAAAGAAGGCGCAGGGAAGACGCGCCGCGGCAAAGGGCTGTTTGGGGTATTTGGGGCAGGTAAAGGCAAATCCAGACGAAACGCGGACAAATACGAGTCCTCCCCGCTTATGGCAAGGATGAAGAACTGAAAATCAAAAAAAGTCAAAAACAACCTCTTTTTTAGAAAAGTTTTGACGCATCCTTTGACGATCCATCTGCTATACTGATTGTACGTTAAGAGCACAGTAGCGTATCGCAAGCCCGGGAGGGCCTCGGATTTGGTGAATTTGCCAATTGTCTGGTGCAGTAGCAGGTAGTATAATAGACGCAGTTAACCAGAACGCTTCCGACGAGGAAGCCGGCAACCGAAAAGAGGTTTCATATGACGGGGAAAGAATTACAGAAACTACGCCGGGAAGAACTTCTTCAGTTATTGCTCGAACAAAGCAGGGAAATTGCCCGACTGCAGACAGAATGCGAAGAAAAGGACAACGAACTGCACGGTATCGAGCAGAACAACGGCCGCCTGAAGGCAAGGCTGGAAGAAAAGGAAGCATTAATCCACAAGCTTGAACAACGGCGCGGCAGCAAAGACGGCCGCATCGGGGAATTGGAAGCGGAGATGGAGAAATGGCGTTCCGAGAGGAAGGCACAACTCGAGCAGGCGGGTTCTGTTGCCGGAGCGGCGCTTAGGCTGAACGGGCTCTTAAAAGCAGCACAACAGGCAGCAGACCAGTATTTATATAACATCAGGCTCCGGTGCATGGGGGAAGCTCCGGCAGGGCATGAAGATATAGGGAGGTCTGGAAGATAATGGAACAAAATGAAACACAGAGTACAGAAGGGATGACAGTCCCAAGTATGGAGCTGTTGGAAGCGGAGCTGAAAAAAGAACAGTACAAAAGCAATTACAGCCGGGTACTGAAAAGCACGGTATTTTCCCTTTTGGTCGTTGCGGCAATCGCTGTTCTGATCGCTGTTCTGATACTTCCGGTATTACAGATTAGCGGGACATCCATGACAGAGACGCTGCAGGACAAAGACATCGTAGTGGCAGTAAACAGTTCCAAATACAAGACACATGACGTCATCGCATTTTATTACAACAACAACATCCTGATCAAGCGTGTAATTGCGACGGCAGGGGACTGGGTAGACATCGACGCGGAAGGCAACGTATACGTCAACGAAGAACTGCTCGACGAACCCTATGTCAACGAAAAAGCGCTTGGGGAGTGCAACATCGAGCTGCCATACCAGGTGCCGGACGGCAAATGCTTCGTCATGGGGGATCACCGGGCGACCAGCATTGACAGCCGGAACACATCGGTAGGCTGCGTAAGCAACGATATGGTAGTGGGCAGGATATTATTCCGTGTCTGGCCGATGTCGGGCATCGGGATTGTAAAATAAAAGTGAAACAGTTACAAGGAGGGAGGCTGCGTAATGGATTCTCCGATTTTAAAACAAATTGCAAAATTTTTGCAGGACAGAAAAAAGCATAAGCACTGGCTGGTGATATTTACCTGTATGGCCGTTCTGGTAGGACTGGGCACGGTCACAGCCTTGAAGCTGATGGGCCAGGCGATGACACGCAAGGAAAAGGTGCTCAACTGCAGCCTGGAGGTGCATGCACATACGGAAGAATGCCGGGACGCCGAGGGCAACCTGATTTGCGGCCTTGCCGATTATGTCGTTCACACGCATAACGACGACTGCTATGACGCCGAGGGCAATGTAGTATGTACGCTGGCGGAGCTTCCGGCACATGTGCACACGGAAGAGTGCTACGCGGATCAGGAAGTATTGATTTGCGAACTGGAAGAAGCGGAAGGCCATGTACATGACGAAGCGTGTTATACAAAGAAAGTGACCGGTCTGCAGTGCCAGTCGCCCGAGCATGCGCACGGCACAGGGTGTTTTGACGAAAACGGCAGTCTGATTTGTGAAGCGCCGGAGCACCAGCATGCGGCGGAATGCTACGACGAAGCGGGCAACTTAATCTGCGGGCAGGCATCCCATACCCATATGGCGAACTGCTTTGATGCGGACAACAATATCATCTGTACCGCGGCGGAACACGTACACGGTGCGGAGTGCCTGGCGGTGGAAGATACGCTGGTATGTGAACTGGAAGAAGGCGCCGACGGGCATGCCCATGCGGCGGAATGCTACGAGAAGCGGCACGAACTGGCATGCGGCCAGCTTGAACTGCATACTCATGCGGCAGAGTGTTTCGAGGAGGTACAGCCGGAAGCGGAAGGCGGCGAAGTGACACAGAGACTTATCTGTGCGCTGCCGGTACTGGAAGAACATATCCACAGTGAAGAAGCCGGATGCTTCGTAATTGTGGAAGCTGCAGTAGATGAAGTGCCGGAAGACGTAATCGGTACGGAAGCTGCAGAGAATACGGAAGCGGTTCAAAGCACTGAGACAGCAGCCGGTACGGAAGCGGCACAGCCCGCCGAAACGGAAGCGGTGCAGTCTACCGAGGCGTCAGCCGAAACCGAAACGACGGAAACGGCAGAATTTTTCAAAGCCTGTGAAGGCGACGGATTTATTGTAAGCGTCACATACGGTGCGGAGGCAAAGATTCCGGAAGAAGCCGAGCTGGTAGCAGAAATGATTACACAGGAAAGTGATCCGGAGCGTTATGCGGAGCGGGAGGCAGAGTGCCGGAAACAGATAGACGATGAAGAAGCGGAAATGAACGCATTACTCAAGATTGGATTCTATCTGGACGGAGAAGAAATTGAACCCCAGGCTCCGGTACAGGTGAGTTTACAATTGTTAGATGAAAACGGTTTGCCGGAAGGAAAGCCGATGTCGGTTGTCCATTTTGCAGATGAAGGCAGCAGGGTGCTGGAAGGAAGTCTTGTAGAAGGTGGTAAAACCAGTTTTGAAACGGATCGGTTTTGTGAGTTTGGATTTATTGTAAAAAGTGATGAACCTTCTAGAATAGAAGTGGATGAGGAATGTGAATATGAAGATGATGACTTTAAAATATCTCTTCATATAGAAGGTGTGGCGAAGATGCCGTCAGGAATGGCGGCACCTTTGCCGGAAGATAAAACGAGTGCAGAAACGGAAGCCGGTAATGAGCTTCAGGAAGATTCGGCAGTTGAAGACGATGCAAATGTACCAGCAGATACAGATGTATTACAAAGTATTGACGAGGAAACGCAAAGCGCAGAAGACGTTGCGGCAGACGAGGAAGAGCTTTCAACAGAAAAAGCAGAGGAGGAACCTTTTCAAGAAGAGAACGATACGGAAGACAGTACAGAAGGGTTAAAATTAAATGTTGAGCTGTTGAGTGAGAACTCAGATGAACATAGAGCATATGCCGCTTTCGTAAAAGAAGAAAATGATGGAAATGATGCTGATGTAGTAAGAACGTGGACGTATTCATTAACTTATAATGGAGAAAAATTAGATGTTTCACAGTGTAAGGTAACGGCAGATATTACTCCTGTTAGCGAAAGTGATACGGGTTCTGACGCGGATACTGAAGAGCAAACCGCAACCGAGATATTGGTAATGACAATGAGCAGAAATAAGGTAAAAACAGTCGACAGCATGTTGTTGAATGATGCTGAAGAAGATGTGCAGCTGGAATCAGATTCGATGACTGTTGAGGTGATGGGAGATACTTTTGGTTCATCAAAGTCGCCGACGCCTAATCCTCCTTTTACAGTACAGTATTATGCCAATATCGACAGGTTTGCTACAAGTGGTAATAATACAGCGGGTAGTTTAGATATAATTGATACAACCGGTAAAAGGTTACCTAAGAATGGACAGACGCCAGCCACGAAGAAATTTTATCTGAAAAGGAAGCCTGCGGTAGGAGTGGTTGCTGATCGTACAGAAGTTGAAATGTTCTCACAAACAATGGAAGTGTATTCTCAAAGAGAATATACTTATATAAAAGCACCAAGTCTTAATTATTTCGATGCATTAATTGAGAATAATGGATATGAATTAAAGGAAATATGGGTCTTGAAAGAGAATAAGAGTTCTGTCAGCGTCCGCCGAGACGACTGGGATATTTACAGATATGGTTCGGGTATACATTTCACAAATAGAATAGAGTCTGCAACGGCTAAACCGGGTTCAGATTCGGGCTATATTTATATCAAAGATAATGCGGTGATAAGACTGGTATATGACACTACTAAAAATGATACTTCAGAATATGACGCTGTATTTTATGACTATGATATAAGTAATGGAAAGATATATGATGGTAATAAATTAGCGACTGGTCATGCCGGTATCAATTCGGGTTTGAAAAAGAAGGCAACAGGGAAACCTGAAGATGGTCAATATGCATTTGGTAATGGAGATTGGTCAGATTTTGGATATGTTAAGTGGAACAATAATACTTTAAACAAAGCGAATGGGATTGGTTATAGTAATTGTACGTTTGGTCTGGTTACAGATGTAAATGGAGAAAGCGTCACATTTGCTCCAGGAATAACTGCTCCTAAAATATTTGGAACAGATACGGTGGAAGGCAAAAAACGTTATCCTGATGGGACGCTTACTTTTAAGCGCAATGGTGATTCATATACTTTGCGTATGGCAGAAGTAAGAAATGGCTCGCAGACAAGTAGAGTGGAGAATTTAGATAAATTCTGGTGGAGAAAAGGGTGGAGTGTTCCTAAGATATGGTCAAATAATTTTTGGCCATTAGATGGCATCAAAGGTGCTGATCCTTTGATGGGTGCCGTAAATGGTCAGTATGAATTTACTGGTAGTACAATGGGTTCGGGTTCGGATAGTAGTAAGTCATCTCCCGAAGCAGATGATAAGAATAATCATAATTATCTGTTTGGGATGTATTATGAAGTTGATTTTGATTTGAGTTCAGAATATACAGGGCCGTTAGAATATGTTTTTTTTGGCGATGATGATATGTGGGTGTTTTTGGATGGTCAGTTAGTCTGTGATATTGGAGGTGTTCATGGATCGGTTGGAGAGTATGTTGATTTATGGGATTACCTTGGATTAAAAAACTCAGATGGAACTTTGAAGAAAGATGCAGACGGTAAAGTTGCAGGTATAAAAAGTGGCAGCCATCGCTTACAATTTTTTTATACGGAACGTGGTTTGACAGGTTCTACATGTTGGATGCATTTTACATTACCATCTGTAACGTCAAGAGAACCGGAAGATAACAAGAAGGATTACGGACATCTGAAAGTCAGCAAAACTGTTACAGATAAGAAAACGGAGGCAGAAAAAGAGACAGATGATGAGTTTGAGTTTACAATTACTCTTGAAAAGCCAAAACTTGACGCACAGGGAAACCCTGTACTTGATGCGAACGGGAAACCGGAAATGATACCTTTACCGGATGATTATTCATATTGGAAATATAATGAAGGTGAAGATGAACCGATTGAGTATGATCTTATTATTCAAGACGGAGGACATTTTAAATTAAAGAATAATCAGTATATTGTCATCCGATATTTGCCGCAGGGTACAGAGTACACTATTGAAGAAATACAGTATCCGGAATACGAAACGGAGATCAATGGCAATCCTTCCTCAGATAGAAGGATAACGGGCACAATTGCCGTAGGTACAGAAGAACAGATTACAATGCAGGAAGTCAATTATAATAATGTATTTTCTGCATATGAGCTGCCAGAAACGGGCGGCACAGGAAAAACTCCATATACAATGGCAGGCATTATAGCAGTGTTTGGTGCAGGCTTTCTGTATAGAAAAAAATTCAGGGAAAGGAGGGTGTAACGTTCCTCTTGCAACTGAATGGAACAAAGTAACAAGTGGCAAATAACCACAATTCAACAACAAACAAAAAAAATCAAGGAAAAGGAGAATCAATTATGAAAAAAATGAAGAAAATTGTCAGTTTATTACTGGCACTGGTAATGACGTTCGCTATGGCGAGCACGGTTTTCGCAGGTCAGGATACGAACCCGGCACCAACTACTGGAAGCATTACAATTAAAAGCGCCGACAATGTGGACGTTGCAGGTAAGACATTTAATGCTTACAAAATTTTAGATGTGGAATTGGCAGGAGAAGCCTATGTGTATACTGTTCCGGATTCATTAAAAGCGTGGTATGCAGAATATTTCGATGTTTCTGTGACAGCTGGTGATTTTTCAGCACAAATCGCTGCAAAGATAAGTGATAAAGCAATAGACTTGTTTGAATTTGCAGCAGATGCTTTGGCTGCTGCAAAGATGGTTAATGTTGCTCCGGTATCTGCAACAGCAGGAACAGACGCGAATGAGGTAACAATTGGCAATTTACCATTGGGATATTATGTAGTAGAAGATGTAACTAAGGGGAATACAGTAGTCTCTGCATTAATGTTAAATACAACAAATCCAAATATGGATGTTACAATTAAGGCCGATAAACCTTCCATCGATAAAAAAATTGATGAGAATGGAACTCTAACAGAAACAAACAATGCTGCTATAGGTGATACCGTTAACTTTGTAGTAAAATCTGCGGTTCCTAACATGGTTGGCTATAAGAAGTATTACTTTGTAGTGAACGATACTATGAGCAAGGGTTTGACATTTAATAATGATGTTGCTATTACACTCGGCAAAAAAACATTGGTGAAAGATACTGATTATACTGTAGAAGTAAGTAAACCTGATGCTGATGGAAATGTTGGGATTGAAATTGTTTTCAAGAACTTTATTCAGTACAGAGGTGAAGCACAGAATAACGAGTCTGGAGAAGTTACCTATCCTAACAATCTGGTTGGATCAGAAATTAAAATTACGTACACAGCAACGGTTAATGAAAATGCAGTGATTGGCGTTGCAGGTAACCCCAATACAGTAAAGTTAGAGTATTCTAATAATCCGAATAAAGATTCTGAGGGCGATCCGGAAAATCCAGATAAACCAGGTCCAAACGATCCGACTGGTGAAACACCGGAATCTAAAACAAAAACGTATGTCACAGGTATTAAGTTGACAAAAATTGATAATACTGGAAAAATATTGACAGGCGCAAAATTCCAGATTGCAGGTGAGAAACTCAGTGTTGTAGTGATCAATAAAGAAATCTTTAAAACAAGCGAAACAGGTACATGGTATCTGTTAAAAGATGGTACTTATACAGAAACCGCTCCGGTAGAAGGACAGGATAACAAAGCGTATGATGTAAATGCGGATGGTTCATATACTAAATATGAAAAAGTGATTGTTGTTGAAAAAGAGACGAAGACGGAGCCGATTACAGCAGAAGGTTATGTAAATGCAGAAGGTATTTTGGTATTTGAAGGTTTAGCAGAGGGATCTTATACTATCACAGAGCTTGTAGCTCCAGATGGATATAATATTTTAACTTCTCCGATTAATGTTACAATTAAATGGACAGATCCGGTTGATCCTGAAAAGGCTTGTGAATGGACATTTAATGCTACTCTGGACGGGAAGGATCTTCTGAAAGATGAACAGGGTGATATAGCAGCGTTTGAGGTAGTCAATCAGGCTGGTTCTTTATTACCGAGCACCGGTGGTATCGGTACAACAATCTTTTATGTAGTTGGTACAATCTTAGTACTTGGCGCTGGCATCCTTTTAGTAACAAAAAGACGCATGAAAGCACAGTAAGAGTACGCATGAACTGCAAGACATACGATAAAATCCTGTATCACAGGATGTTACATGAGTAACGGTTAAGGTTATAATTACTTTTTAACTTTAATCGGGCAGGGGATAGGTTTTAACTCCCGTCCCCTGCAAATGCCGCACAGGCTGGCACCTTCACGCGGTGTGTGGTGAGCAACGGACATCTGTCCGGCCGACGTCAGCAAGGAGAATCCTATGAGTTATAGAGACGAAGAAATACATACGGACGAGGAAGAAGTATCTGCAGGGGATTCGGCGGAAGAGCCGCAGGAGAATGCTGCAGAGGAGACAGGGAAAAAAGTAAAAAAGAAGAAAGTAAATAAAACAAAGAAAAAAGGGCGTATATCGTTTTCGACGATTCTTCTGGTTTTAATTCTACTGGCAGGGGTCGGGGTTTTGTTGTATCCTTCGGTCAGTGACTGGTGGAACTCTATGCATGCTACACAGGCGATTGCAAATTATGTGGGTGCAGTAGAGACTATGTCTAAGGAAGAAAAAGAAGCGATTATTGAAGCAGCAAAAGAGTATAATGAAGGGCTTCCGAATGGAGCAAATTTTGGATTAGATGCAGAAGAATACGCCAGATATGCAAATATTTTGGATATTACTGGAACAGGGATTATGGGATATGTACAGATTCCGTCTATAGGTGTGAATCTTCCGGTTTATCACGGTACGGATGAATCCGTCTTACAGATTGCAGTCGGGCATGTGGAAGGGTCTTCTTTCCCGGTCGGCGGGGAGCGTACACATGCGGTCCTTTCCGGACACAGAGGACTGCCGAGCGCCAAGTTGTTTTCCGATTTGGATAAACTAGCGGAAGGGGATGTTTTTACCGTAACGGTGCTGGATGAAACACTGACCTATGAAGTAAACCAGATCCGGATTGTTCTCCCGGAGGAAACCGGTGAGCTGGCAATTGTACCGGAAAAGGATTATATTACATTGGTGACGTGTACGCCATATGGCGTAAATTCACACCGCATGCTGCTCCGCGGCCACCGTGTGGCGACGATGGACAGTATTGCGACACCTTCCGAAGCGGTGAGGATTCCGACCTACATTGTAATCCCGGCAGTCGGGATACCAATTCTGTTTATTGTATTGGTAATTATGCTGATTTATTACCGCAGGAAAGCGCCGAAGAGATCGACACAGGATATGCTGGATCAGATAAAAAACGATAATTCTCACAAGGACCAGAACTAAAAGGAGGAGAGGCTTATGAAAATAAGAAAATGGAACCGGCAGGGCTGGTTCGCGGGATGTGTCATTTGTCCGCTTTTGCTGTTCGCATTGGTGTTGGCTGCCGTTGTGGCGACTCCGGCGCTAAACGGTGCGGCAGAGGCAATTGATTTCGACAAGTCCTGTTCCCTGACCGTCAATGCGGCAGGCGGGGAGCTGGCAGAGGATGCCGCGAAGGCGGATGTGGTGATTGATCTTTACAAAGTGGCGGATGCCGCACCGGTCAGCGGGTATGATACCTATACCTATGAGTTTTCGGGAGATTATACAGGGCTTTCCCTTTCGGCGGATCCGGATGAAGCGGCATGGAAGACGCTTGCACAGCAGGCGGCACGGATTGCATTAGACGGGAAAACGCCGGCGGTAACCGGCGCTCCGGCAGGCGAGGCAATAAAGGATTTGAGCTGCGGGCTGTACCTGATTGTTGCCAGGGGCAGGGATATTGCAGATTATAAAATTGAAATTACCGGAGAAGACGGGGAAAAGAGCATTGCAACGATTGCCGAATCTATGGAATATACCTATGAATTCCTGCCTTCCCTCGTATCGCTGCCGTCAAAAGAAGCAGACGAGGACGGCTCGATCAATACGGCAGGACCGGGCGACTGGTTGTATGATTTTTCGGTAACGATGAAACCGACGCAGGCGCTGCGGTTTGGTTCCCTGGAAATCGTAAAGACATTGAGCAGCTATGAAACAAAAGATCCGGCGACCTTTGTATTTGAAGTAGAGGCGCGTCTGGGTGATAAAATCGTATACAGTAATGTGGTTTCCCTTTCGTTTACCGAACCGGGACAGAAGAGTACGCTGATTGAAAAGCTTCCGGTCGGGGCCACCGTAACGGTGACCGAGGTTTACTCCGGCGCGGTTTACCGCCCGACCTCGGAAGTGACGAGGGATACGGTCATTGCGGCGGACGAAGTGGCATCGGTGACATTTACCAATACCTATGACGACGAAAACCGGGGCGGCGGCTCCGTAACGAACCATTTTGAGTATGACTCGGAAAGCGGATGGGGCTGGACGAAGATTCCCGACAGTGAGTAAGGAGGGCGGATAATATGAAAAGGAAAACAATTTTTCTGACTGCCATTGCCGTTCTTCTGGTGATGGTGACAGCCATTGACGGCGCCTGGGCTTATTTTACGACATATGCATCGGCAAGCGGCGGCTATACGCTTTCCCTTGGAGATAAGACGACGGTAACCGAGGAATTTTCCGCATGGACGAAGCATGTTGCAATTACAAGCGCCGAGGATTCCGAGCCGGTTTATATCCGTGTGAAAGCATTCTGCGGTAGCGAATATTCTCTGGTGTTCAGCGATGCGAACGGCAAGTGGACGCCGGGTGAAGACGGTTATTATTATTACAGTGATATTGTAAATGCAGGCGGCACGACCGAGGAGCTTTTGGTTAAAATCGAAAATGTTCCGGAGGACGTAAAAGACGCAGACAGCTTTAACGTTGTAGTCGTTTACGAATCGACGCCGGTACTCTACCGGGAAGACGGCACGCCGTATGCGGACTGGAACGGCAAGGTCGATACCGGTACAGTGAAAGGAGGCGCGTAAGCATGAAAGGGTTTAAGAAATGGATCGCGTCCCCGAAGGTTTCTATGGGTGCGCTGGGGCTTGCAGTGGTATTGCTTTTATTCTCCTCGGTAGGGGGGGCGCGTGCAGCGCTGACCTACTATTCGGAAACCTATGCTTCCCGGGTGCAGATGTATAACATCGGTGTAACGCTGATGGAAAACGGGAACAAAATCTCCTGGCGTGATTACGGCAGCGCATCGGACGGAAGCTGGAACGAAGCAACGGGCGAGCTTTTGAAGAATATGGTAAAGGACGGCGAAAAGTTTAAAATCGGGGCAAAATACCCGGAAGAAATCAGTGTTTTAAACAGCGGTACGATTAACCAGTTTGTACGTGTCACGTTAAACCGTTACTGGTTAGATAAAGACGGCAATAAAATGCGCAGCCTTTCCCCGTCGCTGATTAAACTTGGGATGACCAATATCGGTACGGACTGGCTGATAGACGAGGAAGCATCCACAACAGAGCGTACCGTTTACTATTACAATAAGGTGTTAAACGTAGGGCAGACGTCCCCGCTTTTAACCGACAGTATTCTGATTGACAATATGGTTGCCACAAAGGTGACACAGACTTCCGAAACGGAAAACGGCTATACGACGATTACAACCGTATACGACTATGACGGCGTACGGTTCTGCCTGGAAGCAAAGGTGGACGCCGTACAGGAACATAATGCAGAAGATGCAATCTGGAGCGCCTGGGGGCGTAAGGTTACCATCTCGAACGGTATCCTCAGCCTGAATTAAGGAGGTAGGACATGAAAAAGAAAATATGCGGTATGCTCTTGTTTGGTGCCCTGCTTATCTCCCAGACGGCAGGAATCCATGCGGAAACGTTAAAGGGAAGCGGCGACTGGAACGTTTCGTTTACGGACGAAGAAAAGATGGTTTCCAGTTTTAAGACAAATGACCTGGACGATACGATTTACGGCCTGCAGCCGGGCGACAATGCGATTATCGAGATTAACCTGAAAAATAAGAACAAGGCTTCTACCGACTGGTATATGACCAATGAAGTGCTGTATTCCTTAGAGGATCGCAGCACCAATGCCGCAACCGGCGGCGGTGCGTATACCTATCGGCTGACCTATACCGATATGGACGGGGAAGTGACGACGCTGTTTGACAGTGATACGGTCGGCGGCGAAAATGCGGGCGCATCGGGGGAAGGCCTTCATGCGGCCACGGATGCATTGGACGAATACGTTTATTTAGATACACTTGCCAAAGGCGATTCGGGCCATATCACGCTTGAGGTTGCCTTAGACGGTGAGACACAGGGGAATGATTATCAGAATACCCTGGCAGATTTGCAGATGAATTTTGCGGTGGAGATGGCGACGGCTTCAACATCGACCAGGCGCGACCCGGAACAGTCGCCTCTGCGCCGGGAAGAAACGCCCGCCCCGCAGCAGCAGCCCGGCCAGCAGGCGCGTCCGACCAATGTAGTCCGGACAGGGGACGATACCAATCTTTCCCCCTTCATTACATCCGCCTGTGTGAGCGGCGTAGCGCTTTTCGTATTTGCAATGTACTGCATGAGGGAATCCAAAAAGCAGAGGAAAGGAGCGCAGTAAGATGAAATGTAAGAAAATGCTCATGGGGCTTATCTGTCTCAGTATCGTAAGCGTACCAGTTGTAACGCCTGCAGTAAATGTCGGCGCGGCAGAACCGGAATACACCTACAAAGTGCGCATTTTCTCCGGTGCACAGGGCACAATCGGCGGCGCGGAAGTCAAAGTATATGACAATCTGCAGTATGGGTGGCGCATTATTTTTAACCAGGGGGACATTACCCTGAAAGATAACAGCAAGTATTATGTCAAAGGAATCCGTGAGAGCGGGATGGATAATAATACGGCGACCAACAACCTGCCTTCCGAATCCGTGACCGGCGATAAAGACTATGTAGTCGTATACGGTATTTTGGGTGACTCGGTAGCGTATACGGTCAATTATGTGGATGAAGACGGCAATGAGCTGTATCCCAGTGAAACATTTTACGGCAATGTCGGCGATCAGCCGGTAATTGCGTATCGGTATATAGAAGGTTATCAGCCGCAGGCATACAATGAGACAATGACATTAAAGCAGAACGCGGCAGATAATATATTTACGTTTGTGTACACGCCTGTTGACACAGCGAATCCAACAGCACCGGGAGGCACCACCCCAACGACTCCTCCCGGTACTGCTCCGACGCTTCCTGCAGGCGGCGGAGAAGAACCCACACTGCCGGGCACACCGACGACAGGCGCCGGTGGCGGTACAGCCGGCGGCGCAGCAGCGCCGGCGGCAGGCGGTGGGGCGGCGGCTGCCGATGCAGCGGCTCCCGGCGGGACGCCCGCTGTAGAGCAGGTACCGGATACCCCGGTACCGCAGGGACAGCCGGAAGCCGATGATTTGGAAAATCTGGACGATGAAGAAGTGCCTCTTGCAAATCCCGTCGGAGGTGTGGAAGGAGCAATTGTAGGCGCGGCAGATTTTGCAACCCGTCTTTTGAATTTCCCGCTGGCGGCCAAAGCCGGCATCTGTTCCGCACTCGTATTACTCGGCGGAGCCGGTGCATGGGGATTAAAAAACCTTAAGAAAAGGAAAAAGAAGGATGACTGATTCTAAGGCAAAGGGAGGGAAGTTAGTTCCCGCCCTTTGCAATATTGTGGGGACATTAATTTTATTAAGTGTAATTGGCGTGTGCCTGCTGATTGCAGCGCCGCGCATGATGAATTACGAAATTTATAACATCGTCAGCGGAAGTATGGAACCCAAAATCCCGGTCGGAAGCGCAATCTATGTCGAGCCGGCCGAGCCGGAAACCATACAAAAGGGCGATGTCATTGCATTTTGGAGCGGGGATTCCGTGATTGCGCACCGTGTGGTGGAAAATCAGACCGTAGAAGGAAATTTTACGACCAAAGGCGATGCCAACGCAGGGGAGGACATGAATGACGTGCCGTATGATGCCCTGATCGGACGTGTATCCAAACATTATCCGTATATCGGAGCCTTTATGGAAATTTAGATCGGAAGAGCGTCGTGTAGGGAAAGAGTGTGGTACCTTGTGT
>CAMSEJ010000008.1 GCA_947057405.1 uncultured Roseburia sp. | reverse complement strand
CTATACGCCCGTCCTGTATCAATAACGCATTTAATCTATTTATTTGCTCTTTTCCTCGCTCTTCCGCCTCTAACATTCCCTGGCGATAAACCCGTATCGCCTTCTCCCGGGCTTCGTATTCCAGGCGCTTCTCCTGGCTCTGGCTAATAACCTTCAGCTTCTGATACGCACCCTCAATATATGGATTTTTCTCTGCCGGCATTGTAAACTCCTCCTTGCTCTCTGCAAGCTCATTTGTAACTTATAGATAAGTTGATCATATCATGTAAAGGGAAATAATTCAATTATATTCAAACAAAACAAAAACAGCTACTCCACCAGCAAATACCGGTCAAGCAGCCATATAGGGAATTTTAGAGCGTGTTTGAAAAATGATTTCCTCATTTACTTCCTTTACTTTACGAAATATCCGCACAATATACAAAATAGCTACCCGACCGGCAAATACCGGCCAAGTAGCCATTTTTGGGATTTTAGTCTTGCAACCACTCTAAATTAAATTCTGTAAAATCACGGATACAGCGAGTGGCGCCTGCACGAATCAACTCTGGATGAATCGAATCACTTCCAATACCTATGATTTTCTTCGCACCGTATTCTTTTGCATAGCGGATAGATCCTATACTGTCTTCGATTACGGTACAATCCGAAAATGCCGCCCCTAAACGTTTTGCGGCTTCCATATGCATTTGACCCTTGTTCGCGTAGGTACCGTCATCATAGACACAAATCTGCCGGTCAAACCATTGAGCCAGCCCAAATTCTTTAAAATAGAATTCAATATTGTCTATAATGGATGCGGAAGCCAGTGCAAAGGGGATTTGTAACTCTTTGAGAGCTTCGAATAATTCTACAGCTCCCTTCGTCAGGTGTACTTTATCGGGATTCTGCTTACAAAGCTCCCTGTATATTGTTTCTTTACGAATGGAGTACATCTTTCTTTCTTCGACCGTTAACATGGACGAAATCACTTTCAGGATATCGTCGTTATTCGGGCCGCAAAAGGAAGCAGCATCCGGTATTGGTTCTGCTTCTCCACGCAACTCCTTAAATATCCTTGACCATGCTTCCATATGGAAGCATGAGTCAAGGAAGAGCGTGCCATTAAAATCAAATATAACCGCACTTGTGATTGTTTTAGAAGATACCAATGAATCCTCCGACGATACCAATTACGATCAAAAGACAAATACAATAAACCGGCTTCCAGTTTTTCTTCTTCATCAGGAAGAACAGAAGAAGCGTCAAAGCCAACGGAATCATCTTCGGCAAAATACCGTCCAGAATACTCTGAATAACGATCGGGCTTTCACCGTTTGCAATTTCCAGTTTAATCGTTGTTCCACCCATATTCGAAGTCAATGCACCGACAACAAACACACCAAGCATAGAAGCCGCACGGGTAAATTCCCTTGCATTTGCCGTCATAATTTCGATTGCCTGTGAGCCAAGTTTATAAGACCAGCTCATCAGGAAGAAACGAATCGCAAACTGAACACCATTGAATATCAACAGGAATAGAATAGGCCCGGCGATAGAACCGCCAATTGCCATATTCGCTGTAATACCTGCCGTGATCGGCACGAGTGTAAACCAGAAAATAGCATCGCCGATCCCACCCAGAGGTCCCATCGCCGCAACGCGAACGGAACGGATCGTATTGATATCAGTCTTTTGCTGTTCTAACGATAATACAATACCCATTACGAATGTTACGAGGAATGGATGCGTATTGAAAAATTCCAAGTTGTGCTCCATAGAAAGCTTAAGATCTTCTTTATTATTCCCATGGATTTTCTCAAGTCCCGGGAGGATACAGTATAACCATCCTGCGGCCTGCATTCTTTCATAGTTGAAGGAAGCCTGTAAGTTCAGGGAACGCCATACCATTTTGTTTAATGTTTTTTTGTCTAACGGCTGAGCCGGTTTTAAATCATTATAATGTGTTGCATTAGATGCCATCCTCGTCACCTCCTCCGTTTCCACTTCCCGCATTCTGCCTTATCGCAACGCGTGTCTGGAAATCATACATTGCAATCGCAATACCAATAAACGCTGTCAAAAGAAGCGTAGATTTTGCCGTAGCCTCAATTGAATCCATAATAACTGCAATCGCAAATCCTGCGAAATAAAATCCCCACAGGTCATTCGAAAGCATGATACGGAGCAGGGTAGCAAAACCGACGAAACGCATCATTCCACCTGCTGCGCCCAAACCATCCATAAACCACTGATACTTATCGGAGAACTCCTGCAGTGTCGTACCAAGAGCACTTCCGCCGAGCAAACCTCCAACGCATACGATTGCGAACAAAACACCAAGGATGCCCATAGCCAGATAGTTCAAACGAACGATACCTTTTGTATCACCTTTCTCTGCCAACTTATCCGCTGCAGACATCATCGGGGACATAGCGGTAAACAGCAACGTAACAAAGTACTGTCCCATTACAGCGAACGGAAACGCAAGAGCAACTGCCTGCTCTGTTTCCAGGCCGGATGCAACCGCAAATACAGCTGCCATAACACCGCCGATAACAGCATTAGGCGGCTGAGCTCCACCAACCGGCATGTTGCCGATTGCCATTAACTGATATGTACCACCTACGACAAGGCCAGTCTGCAAATCACCGAGGATAGCCCCGATTACAGCACCGGTTACAATAGGCTGATACAGAGATTCTAAAAAGTCAAACTGATCGATACCGACGATAAACGCCCATACAGCGACCAGAATAATCTGAATAGCATTAAATTGCATAATTCACTAATCTCCTTTCCTTAAATACTACCATAAGCCATAAAACTTATTTAAACAATTTTTCAATGTTCTCTGCACCTTCTGTCGGCACGCGCCTGATCTCAAGCTCAACGCCCAACTCACGCAATTTCTTGAAACAAGCCACATCATCGTCGTTTACTGCTACCGAACCTACGACCTGGCGTTTTCCATCTGCCATGTGCATATTACCAATATTTACTTTTTTGATTGGAACTCCGCCTTCGACCAATTTCAGCACATCCTGCGGCGTTTCGCAAACCAGGAAAATCTTCTGTTTGTCAGATGCCTTGTGGATCGTTGAAATCGTCTTCTCCAGTGTCCAATAGCGCATTGCTGCACCGGATGGCGCCGCCATATCCATCATGCCTTGACGAAGCTTATTGCCAGCTGCATCGTCGTTCGCAACCAGGATAAGGTTTGCTCCAATACTACCGTACCACTGGGTGGCCACCTGTCCGTGAACCAGGCGGTTGTCAATCCTTGTCAAAACAATATTGGGCATAATACTCCCTCCTTAAAATAATAATAAATTCCCTGAAAAATCCCATCCAGAGTAACTTTATTATAGTTCTTTTTACCCTAGACGTCTTTGTACTTTTTAACAGATTATTGTATTTTTTGTTCTTTTTGACATTTTATATCGGAAACCACTTCCAATTTTGGGTATTCTGCACAAACCCGTATCAGTTTGTCCCTTTTTTTCTTTGTAAAAGGACAAGTTTTGACTGCATTTTTTGTACATTTTATTTGTCCCACCGCAGCCGATTTGCCGAAAAAAAACGCAGCAGAACGCTGCGTCAGGTAACCACAAACTGCACAGCATCCTCCTGCATCCGGGCATCTACGGTGTCGCCCTTTTTAATTCCGCCGCCTAATATCTCTTCCGCCAGAGCATCCTCTATCATGTTCTGAATCTTACGCCGCAGCGGCCTTGCCCCGTATTTGGGATCAAACGCACATTCCACAATGTATTCTTTCACGGAATCCCTCACGCAAAGCGTAATGTCCATCTGGCTTTTGCAGCGCAAAGCCAGGTTTTCGGACAGCAGAGAGACAATTTTTTTCATGTCTGCTTTGTCCAATGCACGGAATACGATCGTCTCGTCAATCCGGTTGATAAATTCCGGCTTAAAAATCCGCCTGACTTCTTCCATCACGCCTTCCTTCATCCGCTCGTAGTTCTGTTTTGCATCGTCCGCCTGGCCGAACCCCAGCTTTTTGGGGGAGATAATGGCCTGCGCACCGGCGTTTGAAGTCATGATAATTACCGCATTCTTAAAATCCACCTTGCGCCCCTGCGCATCCGTAATATGCCCGTCGTCCAGAACCTGCAGCAGGATGTTAAATACGTCCGGGTGCGCCTTTTCGATTTCGTCAAACAAAATGACGGAGTAGGGCTTTCTGCGCACTTTCTCGCTGAGCTGGCCGCCCTCCTCGTATCCCACATAGCCGGGAGGCGATCCGATCATTTTTGAAACGCTGTGACGTTCCATATATTCCGACATATCCACGCGGATCATTGCCTGTTCATCGCCGAACATTGCTTCGGCAAGCGCTTTGGTAATCTCCGTTTTGCCAACTCCGGTCGGTCCCAGAAACAAAAACGATCCGATCGGACGGCCCGGGTCTTTTAAGCCCACCCTGCCGCGGCGGATAGCTTTTGCTACGGCGGTAACGGCTTCTTCCTGGCCTATGACGCGCTTGTGCAAAGTTTTTTCCAGGCGGCGCAGCTTTTCGGCCTCCCCCTCTTCCAGCTTTTTGACCGGAATTTTGGTCCAGCCGGAAACAATGTCCGCGATTTCTTCCGCTCCTACGGACAGCTCCTTTTTGTCGGCGTCTTTTTTATATTTGCGCAAAGATTTCGCAAATCTCACCTCGGAATCCCGTTTTTTAGCGCTGATCCGGCTTGCCTCTTTTACGTCGTCCTCGCGCAGGGCGACTTCTATTTTACTGTCAAACCTGCGCAGCTGCTGCTCGAGATCCATCATATTTTCCGGCATCCGAAAACCCGCAATACGAACTTTTGACGCCGCTTCATCCATCAGATCGATTGCCTTGTCCGGAAGAAACCGGTCGTTTATATAACGGACGGAAAAATCGACCGCCGCTTCAATCCCTTCGTCAGTAATGACGACATGGTGATGCGCTTCATAATGCCCGCGCAGCCCTTTTAAAATCTCAATCGCATGCGCCCGATCCGGCTCGTCTATCGTCACCGGCTGGAACCGCCGCTCTAACGCTGCGTCTTTTTCGATGTATTTGCGGTATTCCGCAATGGTCGTCGCTCCGATCAGCTGGATCTCGCCGCGCGCAAGAGACGGTTTTAAAATATTCGACGCGTCAATCGCACCTTCCGCGCCTCCTGCGCCGATAATGGTATGGATTTCGTCAATAAACAGCAGGATATTCCCCGCCTGTATGACCTCATGGATCAATTTTTTAATCCGCTCCTCAAATTCGCCGCGGTATTTGGAGCCTGCTATCATCCCCGACAAATCCAGTGTCACGACGCGTTTGTCAAGCACGGTGTCCGGCACTAAGCCCATGACAATACGCTGCGCCAGCCCTTCCGCAATTGCCGTCTTGCCGACGCCGGGTTCCCCGATCAGACAGGGATTGTTTTTGCTGCGTCTGCTTAAAATCTGAATGACGCGCTGGATTTCTTCGCTCCTGCCAATCACCGGATCAAGCTCGCCGCTTCTGGCAAGCCCGGTCAGATCCCTGGCATACTGGTCCAGCATGGGCGTATTGGCAGAATTTTTGCGTTTGCTTGGCTTGCCGTTGACAAAATCCTCCCGATACAGGTTGCTGTCCTCTCCCATCGCAACCAGAGTATCCACGTACAGCTTCTGCAAATTCACACTTAATGTCGTGAGCAGCCTGGATGCCGCGCATTCGGTTTCTTTGATCATGGCAAGCAGAAAATGCTCCGTCCCTATCTCCCGGCTGGCAAACCGGTCTGCTTCCCGTCCGGCATTTTCGATAATCTGTTCCGACCGCGGCGTCCAGCCGTCCATATCCGCAACCATCGTGTCGGCAGACGGCGCGATCAGGCTTTGGATCAGATCGGTCAGCTGATCCTTGTAAACTTTGTTATCCATTAAAACTTTGGCGGCAACCCCTGTTCCTTCCTTTAACAGCCCAAGCAGCATATGCTCTGTCCCAATGTAATTGTGCTGCATTGCCCTGGCTGCCTTTTCTGCCAGTTTCATTGCTTTTAGCGCTTTACTTGTGAATGATTTCTGCATAGTTCCACCTTTTTAATTTTAATTTAGTTTAAATCCAGAAATTCGATATCATCGTCGTCCGCATCGTTCTTTTTCGCCCGGATCGGTGCCACCTCTACATATTCCTGCCGCTTCTGCCTGGCTTCTTTTTCTTTCTTTTTCCTGCTGCTTATAATCTCCGGATCTTCTTCAAATTCGTCTATGATATCCCGGTCGTCCGCGTCATAATAGCCCTGCCCGTCATCCGGATCTTCTGCGGCAGCATACTCCTTTGCCCTGGACGGACTTTTCGCCCGGATTTTCTTTTTTGCGCGTGTTTTTTTCGTGTGCTCTGTTCTGTTGGGGTTCTCCTCGCCGTAACAGGAACCGCGCTCTTCCGACTTTAACTCCCTGACCTTTAAAATCAGGTTGATCACCAAAAGCAGCAGTACGACTGCTCCAAATATCAGGGAGCCAATCAGCCGCCGGTCCTTTGTCCTGACCTGATCGTAACGTTCATCCAGCTCGTTATAGGATTTCAGAAGCATATCGTAGTTTTGCCCGGTATCCGCCGGAATAATGGCATCCTGGTTAAACCTCTGGTAGGTACCCTGTTTTGCGTCGTACTGGTACCAGCCTGACACTCCGGTGTCGTCCATCCCGTAAAAAAGATAAAAATCCGACTCTGCATTGTATGCGGCTTCTTCCTCCGGATTGTCAAATTTCACAATTTCCTTGTCGGCAGGCCCTGCAAACTGGTAAGCCGAAACCGCAGCCCAGTCGCCGATTGCAACGGTCGCCTCTTTGTAATTGTCCGGGGGGATGGCGGCGTTGGGCACCACCATCAGAATAATGTAATGGTCACCGCTGTTTAAGCGCACGTAAGGATAAAACTTGTCACGATCGGCATCGTATACGAAAAATTTGCTCTCTCCCGCTTCGTTGGCAAGGTAATACATGCCCAGATGACCGTGCCGGAACGAGATCCCCTTATACGGCTTGCCCTTGTATTCAAAGTCTGCCCGTTCAAAGCCTGCCGGAATGTCCTCGTCCTTAAATTCCTCCGATATCTGATACGCGGCGCCGTCAATCACAATGCCGTCGCCCGAAGCATCCGGCGTACCGTCTTCTCCGGAGGTATCTTCCCCGGATTTTGTCTGCTGCTCTCCGGACTGTTCAGAAGATGCGGGCGGGATATCTGCGGATGCGGGCGTACTGCCTTCTCCTTTGGTCACGGTAATCTTGTAAGTAGCTTCGGTTCCGTTTTCCGCTTTGACCCGGATGGAAATGACATTCTTACCGGACTTTAAATCCTTGTTGCCGCTTACGGATTCTACGGTCGCTTTGCTGTTGGATGTCACCGGACTGACGCTGATCTCGCTGACGTCGCCGCCCACCTGTGCCGTATACTCGGTAACGCTGCCTTTAAACGCCGGAGAGAGGGTACCCGGTGAAATCGTAAGCGCAGACAGGGAATTGTCCCCGGATTTAACGGTTCCTGACGTCCCTTCGGACGTGTCCGCACTCTGGCCCGCGGATGCGCCCGTAACCGTGATATGCGTCCCGCCGGCCGTTAAGGTCGCCGCTTCTGCCTTAACGTAAGCATTCCCCGACGAAACCGCTTTGAATTTTACGCTTACGCTTTCACCGGTTGCACTGACTGTTCCGTTGCCGTAGGTCGCATCGGTGTCGGAGCTGCTGATGTACTCAAGCATTGAGGTGTCATAGGTAATCTTCATGTCCGCGGTTACTTTTTCGCTGTTTGCGTTGGCGGCATATATGGTTACGGTTACGGTTTCGCCTGTCCCGACTGTCCCGGACGAGACGGCAACGGAAAGCGTCCCTGCAGCCCGTACAGGAAAACTCCACCCAAACAGGAGCATACAGCCTGCCAAAAACGCTATCATCCTTTTGATTTTATGATTCATGTTTCCTCCGTTCTGTGTATGGTATGAAATACACATGTATATTTAGGAATATTTTATCCCATCTGCTTCATTCAATCCTTACTGCGGCATTATTATTATAGGAAATGAAGGAAAACACGTCAACCTTGTTTATGAAAAATTAACATCAGATTGCGCCTGTTTTTGCATCAGTCCAATAAATTTCTCGGCCTCTTTCCATGCCAGCACGGATTCCGGCATCAGCTGCATTGCCATCTGAAATACGTGGAACATGCCCTCATACACATGACAGCGGACCTTTACGCCCTGCTTTTTTGCTTTCCGGGCAACCGTCTGTGCGTCGCTCAAAAGCATTTCATAGGATCCCACCTGGATCAGCATGGGCGGAAAACCGGTAAAATCGCCAAACGCCGGGGAAATATAGGGATTTTTAGGATCTTCTAAACCCAGGTATTCCCGGTTGTAAATCAGGCTGTCCCTGGTATTGCCGAACAGCGGATCTCTGCCGTAATTCGTCTCGTACGACTCTCCGGAAGCCGTCATATCGGTCCAGGGCGACATGGCAATAATCCCGGCGGGAAGCCCAACGCCGTGATCGCGTAAATACAGACATAAAGCAAGCGCCAGCCCGCCGCCTGCGGAATCGCCCGCCACAATGATTTTGTCCGCCGGATAGCCGCGCGCAAGCAGCCATTCATAGGCGCTTACGGCATCTTCTAAGGCCGCCGGATACGGATCTTCGGGCGCCACGCGGTAATCTATGGTAAGCACCGGCATCCCGCCTCCCAGCTCGTTGTAGGCAGCCGCAAAGATCCGGTACGCATTGCGCATTGCGCCGATATACCCGCCGCCGTGCAGCTGCAGCAGCGCCATGTCCGAATCTCCCCGATCCGATTCCAGCCATTCCATGGAAAATTTCTCCATGTCTATTTCCGTCATATGAAATCCTTCCGGGACATTCCATGCCGGCTCGACGAGCTTTTTACGCAATTCCCCATTTTTGATTTTTTTCCCAATCAGATGGTCGGATGTAAAACGGGCGATCAGTTCCCGAATCAAAACGCCGCGGGGGCTTGCATCCGATTCCCTTTTCTCTTTCCGGTTTACCGCTTTCTGTTTATCTGACATGAAACCTCCTTCTAAGCTCGCTTCTTGCCCTCCGATCGCCTATAATAACCGTACCCAAAAACAGCAGTACGGATACGGCAAACGCAAAACCGCTGATAAACGTTTCCGTCACAATCCCGAACCAAATCAAGAGCAGCGGGACCGCACTTAAAAAGATGTTGCTGATCTCCAGCATGAGATAGCTCTGCCAGTTGCGGCGGTTGACAAACATCAGCACCAGAATAAACAGATCCACGAGCAAAAGGCCGCCGGGCAGTACAAAATTAACGGACCATCCGTGGTATCCGATGACACAGTCGATCAAAATAACGTATAATACGCCCAAAAACGTCAGCGTCAGGAATTTGGAGCGGTAGCCGGCGTTGTCATTCAAAACGGCAAACCTTGCCACAAAATACAGGTAGGAAAATCCCGCACCGGTAATGATGCTCCAGTATATCCCGTCGAAGTATTTGTAGTTCAGGTATCCGAACAGTACTTCCAGAATAATTGCAAGGAACAGGCAAATGCGGACAACCAGATTGAGCTTCCTTGTCCGAAAACGGATATTGGGATACGCGTTTTCGGGGACGCCTTCCTGTTCGAGGACGCATTTGCACAGGGGACAGACCTGCGCGCTGTCTTTGATTTCAATTTTACACTGCCTGCATTTGCTCATAGTGGATTCCTTCCGTCTGCTTTCAGGATCATGTTTCCCTGAATCGTATTGTTTTATTATATCGTTTCTGGCAGCTGCATGCAATAGAAATGTTGCCGCCGCGCCGATTGCAGCAGGCAGGGCGGAAGCAATTGCAGACGGGTTTTTCGCGGCGCCGGAAAAGGCTGCCGGAAAATGACGGATTGTTTACAACATATCGTTTAACACATAGTTCTTATAACAATATATTGTATGCAAATGTCATTTCCCGGCAGCCCAGCCGCGTTATCTTTTCGTTATTTTATTTTAACGGTCTTTTTTTGCCCTTTTCCGTTCAAAAGGGCTGCATATGCTTTTTTCTTTGCCTTCGGCACACGAATGACCGCTTTTGCGTTTATATTCTGAAATGCCTGTTTGCCCGCACTGTTCAGGCAGGTGGATTTTATGCGGATATTTTTTAATTTCCGGTCTCCGTAAAATGCTTTCCTGCCGATTGCAGCCACATTCCTGCCCACCGTTACTTTTGTGAGCTTCGGCATCATGCTGAATGCTTCCGCCGCAACGGATGTTACTTTACATTTGACGCCGCCGATGACTACCGTATCCTTTATTGTAACGGTCTTTGCACCGTTCTTGATGACACCGTATGCTTCGGCCTGCCGTTTGCCTGCGTGAGTGACGCGGTACAGCACATTCCGGTCTTCTGCCATATCGCCTGCGGCAGGCTGCTTTGCCTGCGGCAAATTCTTTAAGCGCTCCAGCTCGGCCTGCGCCCTGTTTAATGCTTCCTGTACGATGGCTTTCTGCTTCTCGGCCTCGGCCTTTAAGCGCTCCGCCTCTTCTTTTTGCCGCCTTGCTTCTTCCTCCGCCTGCTGTACCCGCCGATCGGCTTGTTCACGCGCATCGTCAATTGCTTTCTGCAGCTCGGCAATTTTTCCGGTCAGCGCTTCTATGCCGGCGTTGGCGAGTTCAAGCTGTCCTTCCAGAGCTTCTGCCTGATTTTTCCAGAGCCTGATTTCGCTGTCCTTTGCCGAGGAATCGCCTTCTAATTCCCTGAGCCTGTTGTTGGCCTCCTGTAAGCTGCCGGCAAGCTCTCTGGCTTCGTTCTGCACTTTTGCCAATGCCTGGTTTAAGGATTCTATGGTCGTCCTTGCGGTTTCCAGCTGCCGGCGTAAGCTGTCAATATCTTTTTGTGCGCTTTCGGCCTGATCGTTTAGAATCTCGTTTTCCGAGGTCAGCCGGGTCACGCGGTTTTGCGACGCGGACAGCTCTCCGGTGAGCCTGGTTACGTCCTCACGCGACGCGGCAAGCTGTGCTGCAAGCGCTTCGGCGCGGTCTTTCCAGTGCTGCGTCTCTTCTGAGGAACCGCCGTTTTCTTCGAGCTCTTTGATTTTGTCGTTTGCGGCCTGTAAGCTTTGGGTCAGGCTTTCTATTTGCCCGTTTGCTGTTTCAAGCTGTCCGGCAAGCGCGCCGGCTTCTGCCCTGGCTGCGTTTAGCTCTTCTTCTTTTGTAGCGATCTGCTCCAAAAGCCCGGAAAGTATTTCGTCCTTTTCCCTAAGCTGTCCAACCAGCGCCCAGTACTCTGCCGCTCCCGGAACTTTTAGCTCTGCCACGGCTTTTGCAAGCTGTTCGACCTGGGTGTTAACCTGGGTCTGCGAAGCGTTTTCGTCTGCATATACGCGTTCTGCCGCCGTGATTGCCGCGGACAGCAGGACGTAGGATTCCGTGGTATAATCCGTTTCGTGCAGCTGTTTTGCCGCATCTAAGGCCGTTTTTAACGCGCCTTTGTCGGCCTCGTCCGAAATAACCAGCTTAGCGTCCGCCCAGTCGCCGTTGTCATGGCTGTTCGTACCGATTTTGTCCAGAAACAGACGCAGCTTTGTCATGCCCGTTACACAGACATTTACATATTCCGCGTCGCTGTTGGTGTCTAATTTAGCGGACTGATAAAGCTTCTGCTCCTGTCCGTCTTTTGTTCCGTATACGGTAAAAATCACGCCGTCGCCGTTTTGCTTCTTCTCGTATTTGAAATAGTCAATGCCGACGTACATACGCAAAAACAGGTTCTGATCCGGGTTTAATACCTGTCCGAACAGGCTTAAGTCATAAATGACCTCGGCGTCCGCATTTGCACCCAGCCCCTTTTCAAACGGAGTTTTTTCCCCGTTTATTTTCAGGGAAATCGGACCGGAATTTTTGCCGTTGCAGTATTTATCTTTTTCTACGGACTCCCATCCGGATACGGCGCTCTCCCATTCCAGATCGGACAGATAGGTTATCTCGCCGATATTCGGGCGTTCCTTTACGGCAAATGCTGCCGGTGTAACGCCGATGGAAACATGCTGCCCCGCCATGTTTACGGCAGTCAGTTCCGCCAGGGTTACCGTATAGCTGCCGGGCGCGGCGTCTGCTTTTACGTCCAGGGTAAGCTCTGCAAAAGCGGTCAGATCTGCCGGGATTCCTGTTTCGCAGGTATAGGTAAATACGGTTTTGCCGTTTTGTTCTGCCCGGGTGATTGTGCCGTTTACGCCGTCTTTTAACGCGGACCTGACCTCTTCAAAGACGGCCGCGTCGTAATCCGCCGTAAAACGGATTTCTTTTACCAGGGAATCGGAGGGCAGGTTGGCAAGCGCCACGTCTACCTTCTGCGAAGCGCCCTGGATGGTATCGCCCGCGGTAAGGATTGCCTGCGTACCGAATTCTTCTGTGCTTAATTTGACGGAAACCTCGGTGATTTCCATATTGCCGTTATCGGTATACGGAGTCGTATTTTCCATGCATACCCTTAATTTTTCCGTATAAACCGGTTTAAACTGTATTTTTACAGTCTTTCCTACGGTAAGCTTCGCCGTTCCTGCCGCATTTGCCCAGCCGCTTCCGTCCCAGTACTGAACCGTCCGCACAAACGGAACGGCCCTGCCGCGGCTGTCTGAGAAGGCAAGCTCTGTCTGGTTCATGACCTGCGGCGCGTCCCAGCTAAGCTCCACGGATTCAAATCTGCGGGATGCGCTGTTTGCGGGAAGCAGCACGGATGCACCCCTGCTGTATGCATTGGTCCAGCTGGTGGACGCTTCGCCGTCTACCATGTTTTCCGGATAATGATCGACGGAACCGGTAAAGGATGCGGTTGCGGACGCTTTCTTTGTCGCAAGCTCGGTATCGGCTGCGGCTTCGGCGTCTTCCGTGACGCGGGCGGATGCTTTTAAGGTACAGCCGTCAATGACGCCTTCCGCCCTGCCGTCCGTAAGCGCACCCCAGGTTACGGGACGCATCACGCTGTATTTGCCTGCGCTGCTGTCGTAGTTTACTCTGACTGCGGACGGAAGGGTGACTTCCATGCCTGTCGGCACGGTGATGTTGACCGGATCCGCGGATTCTTCCGTGCTTGTCAGAACCGGCGCCTGCGGTGCACTGCCCGTACCGTCTGCCGTTACCCGCAGAGCTGTCTGCACCGGCTTTAAGCCGTCGGCGGAAATCGTGAGTACGGCGTCTCCGGCGGTTTTCCCGGATTTTAAAATCACCAGTACTTTGCCATTGTATGCGCTGCGCTCGGAGTGGGTATTCTGCTCTGCGCCGCCGTATTTGTACAACTCCGTACTTTCCTGCTTGCCGTTGTCGACGCCGAACACGGATACCGCTTCGCCGGATACGTCAAATTTTACAAGCGGATCCGCATCCGGGACCATGTTGCCGTTTTCGTCTACAACAGTGCATTCCACATAACACAGGCTGCTGCCGTCGGCGGCAAGGACGGTTTTGTCTGCCTTTGCCTCGATGGTATACGGGGCGGCAGAAGTAGTGACGCGGTCGGTGGCAGCGACTTTGCCTTCCCGGTCGTATGCCTTTACTTCGAGCGTGCCCGCCTGATACGGTACCTTCCAGGTCAGATGCAGCTTGCCGGAATTTAATTCGCCGTCGTCTAAGACCGCGCCGGGGCTTGTATAGCCGCCCGGGTTCGTGCTGTCGCCCCAGGTCTTGTCATCGCTTGTCTTTTCGGAGGTTTCATAATAACGCTTGCCATAGGCCGTCTGTTTTTCGTCAAAGCTCTTTTTGCCGAGTGATTCGCCGTTTAAGAACAGCTCCGCAGTCTGCAGGTTGCTGTTGACCCAGACTTCGACCTCCTCGCCCTCCTGCCACTGATCCCAGTTGCCGGGGAGCAGATGCACCATGGCGCCGTCCGTCCACTGGCTCTGGTAGAGGTAGAAGGAATCCTTCGGAAAGCCCGCCGTATCAATGGTTCCAAAGGAGGATACGCCAACCGGGAAGATGCTGTACGGAGTCGGTTCTCCCAGGTAATCGAAGCCGGACCAGATAAACTGGCCGATAAAGCTCTTTCTGTCGCGGTCCTTCTTTAACCCGTATTCGTTAGACATGGTCCAGGACGCGAAGTCATTGTCATAATTGGAACCGCCTCTGTGCCCCGGCGTCTGATTGATGCCGGTATTCGCAAACTGCGGATCTAAGTACACGCCTCTCGAAGAGGTCTGGGAGGAGGACTCGGATTCAAAGAAAAAGGTCTTTGTGCCCTGCTCCAGCAGACCGGCACCGACGGAAAAACGCTCAATCAGCCCGTCAACGGATTTGGACGTATTGTAGTTTAAGCCATAGCCGTCTAATACCTGGTTTACCAGCCCCCACACGGAAGTAACCGCCGGGACGCTGCGCTCCTGGTCGCCGCCCATTAATACGTACCGTGTGCCGTCCGCCGCTTTTACGCCGCGCATAAGACGGACGGCTTCGGTATATTCGTTCATGCCGGACGGATTGACGCCGAGTATGTCATACTGCGCCGGATCGTACCAATCCGGCTTCGTGCCTACACCGCGCACTTCATTGCCGATAGACCAGGCGATGACGGACGGTTCGTTTTTGTCGCGGGCAACCATTTCCCGGATGACCCAGTCGCTCCAGAGATATTTTGCACCCTCGTACCCGGTTGCAGGTTCCGGCACGGCGGTATAGCCGTTCGGCTTAAGCCCCGCCCAGCCCTGCGGAAGCTCCCGGAAAAAGAAACTGCCGAAATCATAGGCTGCTTTCGGTTTGCCCCAGCCGTCGAATGCTTCTTCCACCACGAGAATCCCCCGGCGCCTGCAGACCTCGATTGCCTGTTTCGACGGCGGGCAGTGGGAGGTGCGGTATGCGTTGACGCCCATTTCCATCAGCTTGCCAAATGCCCGGTCATATGCGTCTGTGTAGCTTGCCGCGCCGATCGCACCCGAATCGTGGTGCAGATCCACGCCCTGTACCTTGGTATAAACGTCGTTGACATACAGTCCGCCGCTGTTCGGATCGTCTGTGGTTTCCCGGATATCGGTCCAGCGAAAGCCGTATTCTACGGTTTCCGTGTCAATTAACTGATAACCGGCATCGCCTCCGTTTTCCTCCGCATACAGATCTGCCTTTACGGTATATAAATACGGCGTTCCGATATTCCACGGATACCAGAGACTGACCTGTTCGATCGGAACGGCGTCGTTGCCGGACAGCGTCAGGCTGAATGCCGTTGACGGGTTCATTGCCGTCCTCGCCGTGCTCTTTCTGGCAACCTCTCTGCCTTCTGCGTCAAAGACAGTCACTTCCATGTAAACATTGGAGTTTACGGAATCGGAATAGCCTTCCGCAACAACATCTAAGTATGCCGACCCGCCGTCCCGGTAATCGTCTTTTAAAGTCGGCGTCGTCAGGGTAATGCCGTTGCGGTTAAAATGCGCCAGATTGTCAATAACCAGATGAACCGGGCGGACAATCCCGCTTCCGGTGTACCAGCGTCCGGACGGCGACATATTCTGTACCTTTACAACCAGCACGTTTTCGCCGCCGTACCGGAGTTTCCTGGTAACGTCCAGGGCAAATCCGGTGTAGCCGTTCGGATAGCTTCCGATTTCCTCGCCGTTTAAGTATACGACGCTGTTCTGATAAACGCCTTCAAAATCCAGCGCGATGGTACGGCTTCCCTCAAAGGCTGCGGGAACGGTAAATTTTTTGCGGTAATAGCCCAGACCGCCCTGTAAGTACGCCTGGGAATCCTGGGAGGAGCTTACCTTTTCCCCTTCGATGCTAAAATCGTGCGGAACGTCTACGGTGCGCCATCCGGCATCGTCGAAATCGACCGCCTGAATCTGAGCGGTGGTATATTCGCCCGCATCTTTTACGCCCGCCGCCGCAAAGCCGCCGTCCGCAGGCTGCGGAGTGCGGGTTGCAAGGTAAAACTGCCAGTTACTGTCAAAATCGACCGCCCCAAGGGCGTCTTCGTCTATATTCTGCACTAAGGCGGATGTGTCTATGAGTTCAACGGTCAGAGACGCGTCATATTCTCTGCCGTTTACGGTTACTTTACCGGTCACGGTTACGATATCGCCTGCTTTTGCGGCGGCTACTGCCGAAAGCGCGTCCGCGTCCCATGTCACGTCGCACATGGCGGACGTGCCGTCCGTGTAGAGAACGGATACCTGCGCGGGAGCGGTAAAATTCGCGGGTGATGCGATTTTTCTGCTGACGGGCGGTATGCTGTCAACTTCTTTGGGTGCAGCGGGGGCTTTCCGGTAAAGTTTTACGTTGTCGATATGCAGGTACTGACCCGTTACCGTGCTGCTGATTGCAAGACTGCAGTTCCCGTCCTCTCCCACCTCAAACGGTTCGGTCGTATAGGTCGTCCATGTTCCCCAGCTGTTTGGCGTCAGGTTTACGGTTTTGCCTCCTGCCGTGAAGGTTGTCGTATGCGTACCGGGGTCGTTGCCGCCGGATGCCTGTACGGACGCCTGATAGGTGCCCGGTTCCAGATCCTTTAAGGTCTGGGAACAGGTATAGGTTTTTGTGACGGACGTATTCTTCCTGCTTAATATTTCATAAATCATTGTCTGGTTTTTCTGCCCGTTCAGCTCCTGTCTGAGCAGCTTCCAGTGGTATTCGTCTCCGTCATTTTCTCCCGTAAATGTCCATGCGGTCTCGCCGGATTCAAAATCCCCGTTGGGGACCGGCACTTCGACCAGGCCGTCTTCTTCTGCAGCGGCAGCCGGCATTGCCATACTGCCGAATGCCGTAGTAAATACCATGGCAAATGCCAGCAGGACAGACCAGAGCTGCTTTGCGCGTCTGTGTTTTTGTTTCATATGGTTCCCTTCCCTTTCCTGTGTTTTGTGATTTTTTGGTTCTTGTTCAGTTTAGCAAGGGATGGGGTAGTTTTCCAGAACACATTCTATAGTTTTTGTTTTCATTTTATAGATTGAGGGGGAGTGGCAAAAATCCGTCAGCCAGAGGGCAGGGGATGCGGCATTCGCTGCCCTCTGGCTGACTGCT